>NZ_JBQXEZ010000012.1:0-69810 GCF_052618305.1 Desulforudis sp. DRI-14
CCGCGGTCGAAGCGGCACACGCTTGGATAAACTCTCGCCGTGAAAGTTTTCTCATGCCTGATTTTCCTCCCATCTTGTTCCGAAGCAGAACCCTCTTCTCTCCCTAAGACTGGTCCCACTCAGCCTGTTAAGTTTTAAATTCCGCCTCCCTTCCCTAGTTGACTAATTATTTATTTTTTTAAAAAAACCTGCCGCCCCGGCGGACAAACATCCTGAAAAGGTAACCGGGCAGCGCCGGCAGCATTTTCCGCAACAGGTCGTGCATCCATCCTTTGCCGCTCGCACCCGACCTTGCCGTCCCCCCGGCCGCGGCCGCGGTCTTGTCTACCCTCTCTGCGGGAACAGAGTCGTCCCGTGTCTCATTCCTATACGCGCTGACAGTCCTGCCGAGGGCTTTTCCAAGCTGGGGCAGCCGGCTTGGCCCCAGGAAAATCAGTATTGCTGCCAGAATAAGGATGAGTTCGGGAATGCCAAGGTGGGGCATGGATACATGCCTCCTTGTAAAGTTTAACTCATTATTGCGGAAAGCTCAAGTTCTATAGCCTTAATAACCCGGGGCACAGCCTCCTGGACCCGGGGGGTCAGGGCCAGTCCCCAATCAATACTCTCGACTTGTACCGCAAAGACGGTTGTTTCGGGCAGGCAACCCCTTAGCCTGGCCAGTTGCAAGACATTGACAAAACTGCTGTCGTGAAGCGACAGCGGGCGCTCGACGGAAGCCAGATCGAGGTCACCATCCCTGAATCTGAACAGGGTACCAGGTTCGGCGCCGGCATCGATAGCGTCAACGACGATCAAACGCTCGGCGTCCTCAATCCAGAAAACCAGGTCTTCCCCGCCGGTGCCGCCGTCCATTACGGTTACGCCGGAAGGCAGGTCGTACTTTTCGAGCTCCCTTACGACATGCACGCCGAAGCCTTCGTCACCGAGAAGGATATTGCCTATGCCGAGAATCAACAGTTCATACTTGTCAGCCATTTCTTGCTCTTGTTTCTCCATCAGTCGCCCAGGCAGATTCCCAACTGCCGGGCGGTCAGAATGAGGTCGGAATCCAGGGGAACCCTGCGCATCTCGCCGACGGCTTCCGCCAACTGGACGGAGGATATACGCATCGAGCGCAGGCAAGCCATCTCGCCGAAACGTCCTTGCACCGCCAGGTTTACCGCTGCGGCGCCAAGCCTGCTGGCCAGAAGGCGGTCAAAGGCCGTGGGCGAGCCGCCCCGCTGCAGGTGCCCGAGGACGGTTACGCGCGTCTCGATGCCGGTGATATCCTCGATCTGCACGCCTACCCGCTCGCCGATGCCGCCCAGGCGGATCTGTTCAAAGCTGTCCTCGACCCTTTTCTTCACAACCATCTCGCCGCCCACCGGTTTCGCGCCCTCGGCAACCACGATGATACTGAAGCGCTTCCCGACCCCGCGGCGGGCGCGGATCTTGGCGATCACCTTATGGATGTCGAAGGGGATTTCCGGGATCAGAATGCAGTCCGCCCCGCCGGCGAGTCCGGCGGCCAGAGCGATCCACCCGGCGTACCTCCCCATCACTTCGAGAATCATGATGCGGTGGTGCGACTCGGCGGTGGTGTGGAGCCTGTCCAGCGCTTCCATCGCCGTGTTCAAGGCGGTATCGAAACCAAAGGTCTGATCGGTGGCGGACAGGTCGTTGTCAATGGTTTTGGGCACGCCGACGACCTTGATGTTGAGCCGGTCTCCCAGTTCCTTCGCAATCGTCAGACTGCCGTCCCCGCCGATGACGATCAGGGCGTCCACGGCACGGTTGGCCAGGTTGACGGCCACGCGGTCGGAAACGTCCTTGAAGACCCTTTCTCCGTTTTCCACCACCGGGTAATGGAACGGGTTGTCACGGTTGGTCGTTCCCAAAATTGTACCCCCGCGGGGCAGGATACCCATAACGTCCCGGGGCGTCAGGGGCCGGGCCCGGTCCTCGATCAGGCCGCCGAAACCGTCTTCAAATCCGATCACTTCGAGCCCGTAATAATAAACCGCCGTCTTAACCACGCCGCGGATAACGGCGTTTAAACCGGGAGCGTCCCCGCCCCCGGTTAACACCCCTATTCTCTTAATGCCGGAATTAGACGCTTGTTCCATCTCAAATCACCTCGTACGAAACCGTTCCTCGCTTGGCGTAAATACCGGTGGCCGTTTAAAACGGCATCCTAAGCTCCGCCTTCGCGCTGAGCCAGTTCGCTTAGGACATTCTTAAGTTCCTGCATTTTGGCCCCGTATCCGGCCCAGTCGGCCGCCTTGAGCATTTCCTGGGCTTCGTCGTACAGGCGGTTGGCGTGCTCAATGAGCGCCGGGATGCTTTCATTGCCCGAAACGGCCGGTGGTTTCTGCCCGGTTGCGGGCGTCACCGTGCCGGCAGGCATGGTAACCTCGCCGAATACGGCGTTCAGCGCCTGCTTGAGCGTAGGCTCCATCACCACGCGGTTGTTGTGGGCCACGATCACCCGCTGGAGTTCGGGCATTTTGCTCTGCTGCGCCTGCAGGTAAATCGGTTGGACGTATAGGATGCCGTCCTTGATCGGAATGATCAGCAGGTTGCCGCGGATGACCTGCGAGCCTTTCTGGTCCCAAAGCGTCAACTGCTGGGAGATCAAGGTATCCTGGTTGATGCGCGCCTCAACCTGCATCGGGCCGTAAACCAGGCTCTGCTTCGGCATCTCGTAGACCAGGATCTTGCCGTAATTGTCTCCGTCGGCCCGCGCCGCCATCCAGGCGATCAGATTCTTTTTATTCTGCGGCGTAAAGGCGTTGATCATAATAAACTCGGGCTTCTTTGCACCGGGCAGGCTGATGATCGTGTAGTACGGCGCCATCCGCTGCTCTTTGCCTTCAACGAACTCGGTAGCCGGGTTCCACTTGTCTTCCTTGTTGTAAAAGACCTGCGGGTCCTGCATGTGATAGACGGCGTACATGTCCGTTTGAATCGTGAACATGTCCTCGGGATAACGGATATGGGCCTTAAGCCCGGCCGGCATTTCATCCAGGGGCTTGAAGGTACCCGGGAAAATCTTGGCCCAGGTCTTGATCACCGGGTCGTTGCCGTCGGCGATGTAGAAAGCCACGTCTCCGTTGTAAGCGTCGACCACAATCTTCACGGAGTTGCGGATGTAGTTCACCCGCCCGTTAAAAGGCTGGGAATAGGGGAACATGTCCGAGGTTGTGTAGGCATCCCACATCCAGAACAGTTTGCCCTCGTCGATAACGAGGTAGGGGTCGGAGTCATACTCCAGGAACGGGGCGATCTTGGGGACGCGCTCCTGAATAGTGCGGTAGTACATTATCCGGCTGTCTCCCGTCACGTCAGAGGCAAGCAACAGCTTGTAGTCGCCAAGAGCCAGCGCAAACAGCGCCCGCTTAAAAATGGAGCCGACTTTGACGCCGCCATCGCCCTGGTACTGGCAGTAAACATTCTCGTCACCCTTGGGGTAGTCGAACTCGTCGGTCTTCGTATTAACGATCACGTATTCTTCTGTATCCTCGCCGAAGTAAATCTCCGGTCTGGCGATCTGCAAGTCGGGGGTCGCGGTAACGGGGGGGATGTCCTTGACAAAGAAATTCGGCAGCCCATCCGCAACCACCTCGTTGACGGGACTCACAGCGACACCGTATCCGTGGGTGTACTTGAGGCGCTTGTTGATCCACGTCTGCGCCTGCCCGCTCAGTTGGTCCTGGTTCAGTTCCCGGGCCGCGAGCATGACCTGGCGGTATTGCCCATCGATAAAGTAACGGTCTACGTCAATGTCTTTGAATTCGTAATAAAGGCGGATTTCCTGGAGCTGGCTGTAGGTAGACTTCAAGGGCTCCCAGTCCCACAGGCGGACGTTGCGGATCGTATCGCCCGCTTCCTCGATGTCTTCACCCGTCAAAACCTTGCCGGCGGGAAAGTCCTTCGTCTCGATGTTGTCAAGCCCGTAAGCCTCCCTGGTCAAGGCGATGTTCCTTTCGATATAAGGCTTTTCACGATTGAACTCGTTGGGTTCGACGACAAACTTCTGCACCGCCGCCGGGTAAATCACGTTGAGCACGAAGGAAGCCCCGATCAGCCCCACGACGCTGTAGATAACCAGCGAAACACGCTGCAGCCGGATGTTCACGAGGAGCACCAGCGCCGTGAGGACTGCAAGCACGAGAAGGACCTTGTAGGCGAGCAAATGGGCGTGGATATCGGTGTACCCCGGGCCGTAAACCACCCCTGTAGGCGAGTACAGGAGCGTGTACTGCTGGAGCTTGTAGCCGAAAGCCTTCACGATGAGGATCAGGGCGAGAAGGCCCGAAATGTGTAGCCTGGCGCGGGGATGGGTCAGCACGCTTACAATACCGCGGAAGGGACTGGCAATGGCATAGACCAGGCCCGCCAACAGGGTGGTCAACACAGTTCCCCAGAAAAGGACGTTATAAAGGAAAACATAGAACGGCAGTTGGAAGAGGTAGAACCCGATGTCCTTCCCGAAAACGGGGTCGGAGGCGCCGTAAGGAGTAGCGTGGACAAACTGCTGCCAGATCACCCAGTCACCCGCTACCGCCAACCCGAAAAGATAGGCCATGGCTACAGAAACCATCAGGAAGAACCAGCCGAGCGTACGCGCGTTAATCAGGTTCCTCCACTGGTTAACATTGATGGAAATGACATTGTCCTCGACGAAAACCGGTTCGCGTTCGAGGATAACCCTCCTGGTGAACAAAAGGTTGAGAAAAAGGAAGATGAAAAAGCCGGCGCCCACGATAACCCGGATGGCGATGTCGGACGCGATAATGGTCAGGAAAACGCGCGCGTAGCCGAGGGCGTCAAACCAGAACCAATCGGTTATCAGCCTGGCTCCCCCGCTTGCGAGGGAGAATAAGAAAAAGGCCGCGAGCAAAGCGACCAGCCAGAAATGCTTTCTTAGCAAATGATACCCTCCTTAATTGTCAAGCAGCCAATCTCAAGCCCCCTGCCCGCTATATCGGCTTGGGAATCTTCTGAGCCCCCTTGGCCTCCTTCTGGAGTTTAGCCTGGCAGAGCTCGCAGACCGAAGTGGATTTCTTTTTTTCTTGAGGAAAAAGATCGTCATCCTCCCCCACATCTTCCAGACTTTCAATCACAAACGTCCTGCCGCAAAGCATGCACCTGCGTTCCACCACCTTATGATTCAATACGATGCACCTCCTAACGCTGACCGGGAAAGATACAACCCTGGTTAGTTAATTAGTATCAGTTTTTGGGGTAAAAAGCAAATCCAGCTCAAGCATTACCGCCTTAAAGTGGCGACGAGGCGTCGCGGGTCAAGCAGCAGGTCGATGCCCCGGGTGATCGTGCTTACCGCGATGTCGGCATTCAGCAGGGTCTCCGCCGCGGCTCCCTCGTCTCCGAGCACGACGACGCCGAGCCCCGCCGCCTTGAGCATCAGCGCATCGTTGGCGCCGTTGCCGAAAGCGGCCACCACGGACGCTCCCAGGCTGTGCACAAACTTTTCTTTAGCAGGACCGCCGGGCTCGACGTCCAGCACGACCACCTGCACCGGCAGGCCGGCCAGCGTCTGTCGTACGGCACCGAACGTGTCGGCCGTGATCACATAGATATCCAAGGTCCTGCTCAGCATTATGAGCCTGTCTTGGACGCCTTCGACCAGCCGACCGCCGTCGGCCAGCGTCCCGTTATAGTCGAAGACAGCGGCCTTAAGTTCGAGTTCACCCCTGTCGGGGATACTGATACGCAAGGAGTCGAACACCTCTCATTTAATACTGTTGCAGCGTCGGCCAGCGCAGAGCGGAATATATGCGCAAAAAGCCCGGGTTCGCACCCGGGCTTTTATCCCTGAATAACTACTTCTTTAAAACGGCAAGGACATCCTCGGTCACCTTGGCAATCGGCTGGTCGCCGTTGACTTCGCGGAGGAGGCCCTTCGCCTGGTAATAATCGATAAGGGGCTGGGTCTGCGCTTCGTAGACGTCCAGGCGGTTGTTCACCGTCGCCTCGGTGTCGTCGCTGCGCTGGTAGAGCTCGCCGCCGCACTTGTCACACTTGCCCTCTACCTGCGGGGGGTTGAAAAGGACGTGGTAGCTCTGACCGCAACTGCGGCAGACACGCCGGCCGGTCAGGCGCGCAACCAGCTTCTCTCTCGGAACGGCGATGTTCAACACGGCATCCAGCTTAATGCCCATGGAATCAAGGGTCTTGTCCAGCGCTTCGGCCTGCGCGACCGTCCGCGGGAAGCCGTCAAGCAGGAAACCGTTGGCGCAGTCGGGCTGGGACAGCCTGTCCTTTACCATGCCGACCACAACCTCATCCGGAACAAGCTTACCGGCATCCATATATTCCTTCGCCTTTTTACCCATCTCGGTACCGGCCTTTACCGCCTCGCGGAACATGTCGCCGGTGGAGATGTGGGTGATGTTCAGGTTCTTCACGATAAACTCGGCCTGGGTCCCCTTGCCGCCGCCGGGCGGTCCCATGATCAGCAGCTTCACTAATCTCTCCCCCTCTTGGAAATTATTTTTATTGTGAACTAAGGCACTTAAGTTCTTGAAAAAATGGTCGGGATGACAGGATTTGAACCTGCGACCTCACGGTCCCGAACCGTGCGCTCTAGCCAAGCTGAGCTACATCCCGGCGTTTCACTCTTCCTATATTAGCGAAAATATGAGCTTAAGTCAAGCACTCGAGGAGCTATACGTCGTCATCAGACACTATTTTACAACCCTCACAGACCCGATTACCTGGATACCCTCAGACATGGTAATAGAAGCGTAACAGACTCTTTTGCGGATTTGAGCCACTTCTTTAGCCATTTTAATGCCCTGGCCGAAAACATTAACCTTGGAGCCAGGCATCTCCCTCCACTCGACAGGGACGGGCTCGATGTGATAACCAAGCTTGACTGCCAGGGCAAGAACCTCGACGTCAAAGGCGTACCCCTTGCATGTCAAGCAGCCGAACAGTGCCCTGGCTGCATGGCCCGAAAAAGCTTTAAGCCCGCACTGCGTGTCTACGCAAGGCAGCTTAAGCATTGTCTTAACGTACCTTTGAAAGATAACGGCGGTTACCTTGCGTATCGGCGTTCGCCGCACGCCTTCTCGCGAACCGACAGCCACGTCGGCGCCTTTGCCTATGGCCTGGACGAGCTTGCCGAATTCGGAAACAGGAGCGGCCAAATCCACGTCGGTAAAGATAACCACGCTTCCGGTTGAAGCAAGGATCCCCGTTCGTACCGCCGCCCCTTTTCCCTGGTTGTTTTGGTGCTGCAGTACTCGATAACGCACTCCCGCTTCATGAAAGCTAAGAGACGCCGCTTGAGCGATTTGCCGCGTCCCGTCCTTCGACCCGTCATCAACGACAAGCACTTCAACGCCTGCAGGCCACGAACGAGAAAACTCCTTTAACGCATCAAGACACCCGGGCAGGCGCTTCTCTTCGTTGTAGGCCGGAACGACGATGCTCAGTTCCAAGACCCTCATCCTTTCCAATGTTAATCACCTGGCTGCAACGCCGATCCCGGTCACAATCAGTATCGCGCCCAGCAGTTTGGCCGCCGTAAACGGTTCGCCGAGGAATCGCGACGAGGCGAGAGGAACGAGAATAAAATTGAGCGCCAACAGGGGATACGCGACAGACAAAGGCATCTTCGACAACACTTTCAGCCATACCAGGGCCGACAGGCCGTACAAAACAAACCCGCCCAGCACCGCCGGCGAAAGCAGCGCGCTGAGGCCGTAAGCCTTGGAACCGACTCCCAGCTTCCACAGCACCTGACCCGACGTCCCCAGGAGAACCGCGCAAACAGCAAGGACATAGCTCATCTTCTCGCCTCTTTTCTAACGTAAATCACCGCTTTGTCGTCCCGATAAACCTCACGCCAACCGCCCCGGTCTTCCATGTACCAGTCAAGCGATGAACCGTTATGGGTCAATACGGCATCGACGGCGTACTTGTCCAGATAAAAACCGGGGTTTTGTTTCAAGCCCAGGCTGTTGCGCTTCTGAGGATTGGAAAGCGTAAAGCCGAAATACTCCTTAAAAACATCCCCGTTAAAGGCGTACATGTCGGCCCTGCCGTCGATGAACGGGGACATATTCCTCCAGATGAGGTAGCCTCCCCAGTAGTAGTCGTTGAAAAGGCGGGAATGACCGAGTCCCTTGTCTTGGAGATAGTCAACGGCGGCGATGGGAAAATCGCTCCGGCCGGACCTGTCGGCCATCCAGGTGGGCGGAAAGAACCGGTATCCTGCCGCAAGAACGAGCAACCCGCAGAGAAACGCGGCGACCCCGGTCTTCCTGTCGGGAAAAGCCTCGTCCCCCGGCCGTTCCTTGCCCCAGAGGGAGGCCAGCACCAGGGCGGCCGTGAAATAGAAATAAGGCACGTGGCGCATTTGCTGCATGCAGAGCACGAAGAACCCGCCGGTCAAAAGGGTTTCAAAAACGGGCAGCCGGCGGTCTTTCCTGCCCCTGAGCAAGAATCCAAACAGCGCAAGAACGAAGAGGATGATCGGCCAGAAGTCTATGTGGTGAAAATTCGGAGACTGCCATTCAGCGATGAACTCCTTAATCAGGGGGTGCTGCGAAGCGGCGACGACATACCACCACAGTAAAACCCCGTGAGGATTGACGAGGCTGGCCGCAAAACTTAACACGGCGGTGATACCGAGCGTCCTCCGGACTGCGTGGTCCGGCTTCAGGGACTCCAGAACGCCCCAGCGCCACTCAAAGCCCGACAGCAGCCAGGCGCCCGCCAGGATCACGGGCCCGAGCGGCGCCGATCCGTGAACATTGGCCCAGACCACCTCGATAACGGGCAAAAGGTACAAAAGCCTCGGGTGCCGCCAGGCTGCCAGGACGACGAGCATCCACAAGGCGAACAGCCCCTGGGCCATTACGTGAGGGCGGGCGTGCCAGGCCACGGAGCTCGAACACAAAACGGCCGCATACAGCAGCGCCGCCCGCGGCAGGGAGCAGCGCGAACGCAGGAGCAAAAAGACACTTAGGCCGAACAGGCCCACCCACAGCGCATTAAATAGCCAGACGCCGGTTGACCCGCCCAGCCGATACACCGACGCCGCCAGGACCTCCCACAGCCACTCGTGGGCGAACCACGGCTCCCCCCGCATCGTCCACGAAAACGGGTCGGTCTTAAGAATGCCGTGCTCCAACATGTACTCGCCGGCCTTAATGTGCCACAGCGTATCGCTTTCGACCTGCCCCTGGCCGATTGAAAGCAGTACGACCGCGGTAACTATGCAAATGATGAACCAAAACAATCTTGGCATTTCCGGCTGGTTAACCTGCCCTTTCACGGATGTTCGGCAGGTGTTATCTTCGGGGAGACGGCGTGCAATCCTGTCCCGGAGACGCCAAGATAAGACTTTATGCCTATGGAATGAGGACGCCAGTCATCCCAGAAAGGACTTTTGGTAGAGTTTCCGTGCTTTTGGTATCTACCGTCGGATGGATAAGTGAGGAAGGCGTTGCGAGAGCGACCACGGAATGCTGACAATCACCTTGACGCCTTCCTCGAGGTACTCTTTCTCTAAGACATCGCCCTTTTCGTGCAGCAGCGAGAGCGTCTGCCCGTCTTCGTACGGGACGGTATAGGTCCGCACCACCCGGCGCAAGGCCAGTCCCTTGACAATCTCTTCCTTCAAAACGTCCAGGTTTGTTCCTTCCCTGGCTGAAACCTTAACCGTGGGACGATCCGCCACTATTAACTCGGCATCGGGAATACGATCGATTTTATTCAGGACCAGGATTGTTGGTTTGTCGAGCACTCCCAGAGACGCCAGGACCTCGTCGACGGCCGCGATTTGCTTTTCAACATCGGGGTGGGATACATCGGCGACGTGCAGCAGCAGGTCGGCCTCGGTCACCTCCTCCAGGGTCGCCCGGAAGGCAGCGACCAGGTGGTGCGGGAGGCTGCTGACGAAGCCGACGGTATCGGTAAGCAGCACGACCTCGTTGTTGGAGAGCCTCAGCCGGCGGGTCGTAGGATCGAGCGTCGCGAAAAGCATATCCTGGACAAACACCTCCGACCCCGTGAGCGCGTTCATCAGCGTCGACTTTCCCGCGTTGGTGTAGCCGACGAGGGCAACCAACGGCAGCGGGACGTCTTTCCTGGCCTGGCGCAGAAGCGCGCGCTGCTTGCGTACCCTCGCCAACGCCTCCGTAAGGTCCTGGATGCGTTTGCGGATGCGGCGCCTGTCGGTTTCCAGCTTGGTTTCCCCGGGGCCTCGCGTGCCGATGCCGCCCCCCAGCCGCGACAGCTCGGTTCCCTTACCCGTCAGGCGCGGCAACAGGTAGTTCAACTGGGCCAGCTCGACCTGCAGCTTACCTTCCTTTGTTCTGGCGCGCCTGGCGAAGATATCGAGAATGACCTGGGTACGGTCGATCACGCGCACCCCGATGACGTCCTTCAGGTTTCTTCCTTGTGCCGGAGTAAGCTCGTTGTCAAAGACGACAAGGTCGCACTCTTTCTCTTCACACTCCCGGCGGATCTCTTCGGCCTTCCCCTTGCCGACGTAAAAGGCAGGGTCCGGCTTATCCCGTCTTTGCAAAATGCGATTTGCAATGCCGGCCCCTGCCGCCGACACCAGTGAGGCGAGTTCGTCCAGGCTGTCGTCGGGGTTCGCGCTCCTGCTCAAGAGGACCTTGACCAGAAGTGCCCGCTCTTCCGTATTGTTTTGTGCCAGGTGCCCTCACCACCAGAACTCAATTTAAGTAAGTCAAGCATATTATAGCACCAGTTAAAATTAGCGGTGACTCTAACAGTTATCCGCCTCAAAGAGGAAATGCTGGCAGCCTGGTCGAAACCTCATGCAGGAAAGGAGAAGCTGTCCTGTGGCGGTCAATACCATTAACGGAGCACAACTGCAAGAGGTCTTGGCGGCGGGCGCCACCAGGTTGGCGCGCTTGCGCCAGGAAATCGACGCGCTGAACGTTTTTCCCGTTCCCGACGGCGACACGGGAACCAACATGTACCTGACCTTTATCGCCGCTCTCCAGGAAATAGGCACTGTCAAAGAGCCTTCCATCGCGGCCGTTGCCGAGGCCGCCGCCAGAGGGGCCCTCTCAGGCGCAAGGGGCAACTCGGGCGTTATTTTGTCCCAGTTGCTGCACGGTTTCGCCGAGAGCCTGGCCGGAAACGCTGCGGCAACCACCGCGGATATCGCACGAGCCTTGCAGCAGGCCGCTGAAACAGCCTACCGCTCGGTGGGACAGCCCGTCGAAGGAACCATCCTGACCGTCGCCCGCCGCGCTGCTGAAGCAGCCGTTTACGCCGCCAAACGGAGTTGCGACCTTCGCCGGTTAAGCCTGTATACCTATCGGCACGCAATGCTAGCCCTCAATGAAACCCCCGACCTCCTGCCCGTTCTGAAAGAAGCGGGTGTCGTCGATGCCGGCGGGAAAGGTTTTGTCGTCATTTTTGAAGGCATTTTACAGACTTTCCGCAACCGCATGTCCAGCGGGGAACTGCTGAACGCGGCTCCCGACTTCGGCGTCGAACAGCCTAAATCAGTCCCCGCCGCGGAGTATCACGGCGATATCGAGTTCGCCTACTGTACCGAGTTCATCGTTAAGGGGTCCGACCTCGTACCCGATACGTTACGTTCGGAATTGACGGGTCTCGGTGATTGTCTGATGGTCGTCGGCACACCTGATACCTTAAAGGTCCACATCCATACCAATCATCCCGGTACCGTCCTGGAGACCGGTCTCCGCCATGGCGCGCTGATCAACATCCAGGTCCACAACATGCGCGAACAGCACGCCAGGCTCCAACAGGACAAGAAACCGATCGGCATCGTGGCCGTGGCGCTCGGCGAAGGAATCATCAGCATTATGGACAGCATGGGCACCGACGCCGTCGTCAGCGGCGGACAGACGATGAACCCGAGCACGGAAGAGATCGTCCGGGCCGCCGAAAACGTGCCTTCAGACAACGTTATCGTGCTCCCCAACAACAAGAACGTGATCCTCGCCGCCCTGCAGACCAAGCAGATCGCCAAGAAAAACATTGAGGTTATTCCGACAACCACCATCCCCCAGGGGTTGGCCGCCCTGCTGGCTTATAACCCCGAAGAATCCCTGGCGGCCAACGTCGAGCGCATGCAGGAAGCGGCGGCCGCCGTCAAGACGGGCGAGGTCACCCGCGCCGTGCGTGACGCCGCCCTCAACGGCCTGCAAATCGCCGCCGGAGAATACCTTGGCATCGCCGAGGGCAACCTCGTCAAGGGCTCCACCCTCCTGGACGCCGTACGTCAGGTAGTCAACGCCCTGGCGACCGGTGCCGACCTGGTGACCCTCTACCACGGCGCCGAGGTTACGGAGGCCGAGGCGCAGAACATCCTCCAGGCGCTGCAGGACGAAATGCCCGAAGTCGAATTCGAACTGTACTACGGTGGACAGCCCCTGTACCACTTCATCATTTCTCTGGAATAGGTGGGAAGAGCATGCCAGGAGTACGTATCGTCACCGACAGCACCGCCGACATTCCGCCGGCACTGGTTGCCAGTCACAACATCACCGTTGTCCCCTTAAAGGTCCTCTTCGGCCAGGAGGTGTTCCGCGACGGCGTTGACATCTCAATCGACGCCTTTTACGAGCGTCTGGTTAAGGAAAAGTCTACTACCTCGCAGCCCTCGCCTGGCGAATTCCTCGAGGTTTACTCCCGTCTAACGGAGAACGGGGACAGCGTGATCTCCGTGCACATCTCGGCCGCTTTGAGCGGAACGATGCAGTCGGCCCAACTGGCCCGTTCCATGCTGCCCGACCGGGAAATCGAAACGATCGACAGCCGGCTGACCAGCATCGCCCTGGGCATGATCGTCCTGGAAGCGGCGCGGGCGGTTGAAGAGGGCCTGGATCACGGCGCCGTCTCCGATCTCGTTCACCGGTTAATGGAGACCACCGAGGTGTATTTCATGGTCGACACCCTGGAGTACCTGCAGCGCGGGGGGCGCATCGGCAAAGCCCAGGCCCTGTTGGGAACGCTGTTAAACGTCAAGCCGGTGCTCCAGCTCAAAGACGGCATCGTCCAGCCTTTTGAAAAGGTCCGCGGCCGGGCCAAGGCCCTGGACACCGTCGTGCGCACCGCCGTCTCCGCTTCCAACAAGTACGGTCCTCTCAACTACACCATACTGCACGGCAACGTTCCGGAGATCGCCCGGGAACTCGAAGAGAAGCTGGTCGCCCAACTGGGGTACGAGCCTTACCTGGCCTGCCGTGTCGGTTCGGTAATCGGCACCCACACCGGCCCCGGTGTGGTCGGACTGGTCTTCCACCCCCGCAGTGCCTTAACCTGAACGAGATAGCCGCGGCGGCTAGCCGACCAGGCGTACCGTTTCGTCGCAGGGTACCGCCTCGGTATTCGTCTGTCTGCCGTTAATGGTAAAGGCGCCGTTGCAAAGGATTTCGTAACTAATAATCCGGCCGTTCACCACCGCGCTGCCGTTAAGGGTGATTGAACCATTGGGCGCGTAAATAATGCCGTCCATTCGCGACGAACCGTTTTGTCGGATATCCCCGTTGACACTGTAGATGAAGATTGAATCCGCTCCTGTTATCTCGTGGGCGCCGTTGAAGGTGATGTCTCCGGTGGCGATTATGCATCCCTTGCCCCTGAAGCTGCCGTTAATGATTAAGTCTCCATTCACAAAAATCGTTTCATCCGTCAGATAGCGCCCGTTTAAGGTTGTATTACCGTTATATATATGGCCTGGGGCGGATTGAGCCTTGGCCATTAATTCGTCCTTGTAATCAGGCATGGGGATGATATCCGATCCTTCCCGTGTCAGCACCGGATCTCCACTGCCATTCTGCCAACTGCTGCCGGTAAGCCGAATTTCATCAACAGCACTTAACAGTCCCGTTATCACTCCGCTCCCATTTCCTCTGAACCCGTCGTTGGTATGCACGCTGCCGTCAATGTACGGTGACCCGTTGACGCGCAGCAGGTCGATTTCGCTGCCCGAAAACATGGCCCAGTCAAAGACGGGATGCAGACCGCCCTTTTCCGCTATAGCGGTGGCGCTTATAACCACGTTGTTGTAGCCCAGCACGGGAGCAAACAGGAAGTCAACGTCCCTAGACGCTTTGACGATGATCCTCCGGTTGTTTTTCTCGTAGTTAATTTGCAGGTCGTTAATCCCGTTTTGTCCGGCAAAATACCGGGCGCGGGCATCGGCGGCGCTCGTCGAGGGCAGTTCCCAGGCGCCGGCGATCGCCGCGGCGTCCGCCGCCTGAGCCGCCCTGGCTTTCCACAACGCCATCTGCCCCACGTCGACGGTCAATACCACAAAACCGATTAGGGCGACCAGGGCCCCGCAGACCAGGACCAGAGCGGAGCCCTTCTTTTCCTGCAGTAAACAAGCTATCTTCTTTACCATCCTGTTTACCTCACTCAACGCGCATCGTCGCTTTAGCATTTAGCGGAAACGGGTTGGGAGCAATGCCGGACAGGACAGGCGTAACCAGCGAAACGCCGTAACCAACCGTCACGGTGACTTCCCCTCCGGGCGCTCGTACACCTTCGGCAGGCCGGACCTCGATATCAAGCGCGCCCCCATCCAGGGGAGGCGAACACATATCCTTTACACTCTGGGTTATTTGCGCATCCGTTTTTCCTACAGCTCCCAGCCTTGCCCCTTCCCTGGCGGCGTTGGTTATTACCAGCGATGCCGAGAAAACGCGCCCAAACTCAATGGTGCCAAAAAGCAGCAGCAGCAAAAGAGGCAGGATTAAGGCGAATTCCACCAGCGACTGTCCCTTCTCGCCGCGCCACAGACTCCGCATTGCAACCACCCCGTCCGAAGAGCTTGTTTGATCCCGCCACCGCGATACCGTTACGGGGAATGCTCCCCTTTCCTAGCAATCAACCCTACCCGCCGATTGAACGAGTAGGGTTGACGGTTGCATTCTTGTACAGATCTACTTTGAATGTTAGTTGTTAAGCGCGTTGTTGACTTGTTCAAATTTGTTATTAACGCTGCTTCCGATGGCTCTTAGCGCAATAATTACGACAATTGCAACCAGCGCTAAAATGAGGCCGTACTCAACCATACCCTGCCCGGAATCGTCCCGTATCAGTCTTTGAACAAGTTTATCCATTCGTGATGTCCCTCCTTAAAAGTATTTTCTTTTATCTTATAAGCTCAACGCGTGTCCGCAATCGGCCGTCAGTCTCATCCTTGCGGCGCCGCCTGTCCGGTTCTCTTAAGGACGAAAGTCCCACCTGAACAACCTAATTAAAACAACGTGAGTTTTGGCTTATATTGTAAACTCGCAACACGAAACCGATTATAAACTATTGGCAACCTTTTCGTAGAGATTATTTTTAACGGAAACGGCCATAATCTTTAAACCAGCTAAAGCTATCAGCGACATCAAAGCCAGTACTAGACCGTACTCGACCATTCCCTGCCCGCTTTCCTCTTTCCACAGGCAACCGATGGTTTTAAACAAGGCGGGTCACCCCCGTGTCTTTTTCTTTATCATCCTACGGCCGATATGCAGAAACAATCGGACCCTTGGCCCGAAAACAGTTCCAATGTGCTCAAAATTAAAAAGGACGTTGGTCCTACCAGCAACAAAAAAGGACCTACGCTGAGGTCCTTTACGCGAGCTTTAGTTAGGAATGGCGTATTGCTATACCTGGGCCAACCTGTTCTTGATGGCGTAAAGCGCGGCCTGGGTACGGTCGGTGACGCCGATTTTCTGAAAGATGTTCGTGAGGTGATTCTTGACCGTTTTTTCACTGATGTAGAGGCGGTTGGCGATGGCCCGGTTGGACTCGCCCTGGGCCACCAGTTGCAGGACTTCCACTTCTCTCTCGGTCAGGTTGTCGGGATAACCGTACCGGGGGACTGGCTGGTAGAGCCTGTTGAACTCCTGAAAGACTTTGCTGACCAACGCAGGGGGGATAAAGGACTCGCCTTCAGCGACACGGAGGATCGTCTCGATCAGGAGGTCCGGGCTGATGTCCTTGAGAACGTAACCGGAAACCCCGGCCCTGATCATTTCAAAAAGATACTCTTCCTGGTCGTGAATGGTCAGGGCGATTACTCCGACGTTGGGTTTCAGCTCCTTGATAATGCGGCACGTCTCAATGCCGTTTTTCCCAGGCATATTGACATCCAGGAGAGCGACGTCGACATCCTGGTTCCTAACAAGACTGATCGCCTGATCCCCATCGGCGGCCTCACCGACCACTCTGATCCTTGGCTCGGTCGACAGAACCTTACGCAAGCCCTCGCGGATCAGGGCATGGTCATCGGCCATTATGAGCTTGACGACCCGCGGCAATGTTTTCCCTCCCGCTCGGTTATCGGTTTTGGACGGGTACGACAACCTTGATGGTTGTCCCATGGCCCGGCTTGGAAATAACGCTGAGGTGTCCCTGAAGGATCTGTACCCTTTCGCGGATTCCCACAAGTCCGTAACCCCCCTTGTCTCCCGGCCTGATTTTGTCTACGTCGAACCCCTTGCCGTCGTCCTTCACCATAACGCTGATTTTCTCCGGCGATACCTCAACCTTGACAAAGACGTGCGCCGCTCGGGCGTGCTTGGCGACGTTGTTCAGCGCTTCCTGGATAATCCGGAAAAGCGCCACTTCCACAATCTGGCCCAGCCTCTCGTTCTTTCCATGAAAAGCCAGGTCGGTCTTCATGTCGTATTGTTTAGCGTATTGCTCAATGAAACGCTTAAGCGCCGGGGCCAGGCCTAGGTCGTCAAGAACCATCGGCCGGAGATCAAAAATAATCTTCCTAACGTCGTCCAGGCTGGCACGGACCAAATCCTGCAGGCCTTTAAGCTCGCTCTTCAACTGACTGGGATCCTTGTCGATGAGCCTGGCGCAGTAGTCGGCCCGCATCACGATATTGGCCATGGACTGTGCGGGTCCGTCGTGGATCTCCCTCGCCACCCGTTTCCGCTCTTCTTCCTGCGCCTCGATAACCTTGAGCCGCAGTTTCTGAAACTGGTTCACCTCGTCGAGCCGATCGCTCAAGTCCTGAAACTCGTTGTTCATATAGTTCAGGACCACCCCCACCTGGGACATCAAGCGCTCGGCCTTATCCTGCGATTCTTTGACCCGCTCGATGCCCTTGAGCAGCTCTTCGTAGCGGTAAGATATGACCTGGTAGTTGGCCCGGAGCTCGATCAGCTCTATTTGCAGCTTCTGGGCATGCTCATAAGCCCGTCTAATATCTTCTTCGCTATAATGTTTAAAATCTTTACTGACTTCCATCAACAGAAGGCGCGCTTCGTAGTCTTTTTCGGCCAGCTCGTCGATCTTGTGCCTCAACATGGCCTTTTCCTCGGCAATGGCGTTAAGCTTCGCCCTCAGTTCCTGGGTTTCGGCCTGCGCCCGCGCTACAATGCCGAAAATCTCTTTCTTACTGTCCTCTATGGCCTGCAGGGTCCGGCTTACAATCGAATCAAGGTTGTCCTGGACCATTCCCCGGAATTACCCTCCCCGGACCATTTTCTGCTGTATCCGACCGGTAAGAAGTTCCTGGTAGACATTGATCAGCTGCGCCGCCATCGCTCCGGACGAGATACTTTCGGCGTTCATCAGAGCCTTCCGGCTGAAACGCCCGTACAAATCTTCATTGGTAAGAAGCTGCAGGAGCCGGCTGACAAAGACGTCCTCGTCCGGGGGAGTCAAAAACCCGTCCTGGCCGTCCTCGATCATCTCGCTCACGCCAAAGGCGTCGATGGCCACCGCGGGCAGGCCGGCCGCCTTTGCTTCGCCGATCACCAGACCCTGCGTCTCGGTCATGGACGCAAAGACAAAGAGGCGGGATCCCGCATAGCAGTGGGCCACGTCATCCATCGACAGCGGCCCCGTAAAAATCACCCTGTCACTTATGCCCTTTTCGGCAGCCATTTCTTTCAACTGTTGGGTTTGCGGCCCGCCGCCTACGAGGACGAGCCGTACCGGCTGGCGGTACACCCGCAACAGCTTGTCAAAGGCCTTGAGCAGAAACTCGACGTTCTTTTCCAGGCCCAGCCGCCCGACAAAAAGGAGCACTTTCTCGTCAGCCCCGATGCCGTACCTTTCGCCCAGCCAACCGGGATCACCGTGCCTGAAGTCATCCAGCTTGATTCCCGTGGGTAATTTTCTTATCGGGACTTTGACGCCCAAATCGCGGATATAGTCGCCAATCACGTTGCTCGGGACGAGGATCAGATCGCACCGGTTGCAAAAACTGCAGGCCAGATGCCGGGTTATTTTCTTGGTCAGGTTCTGCGCCAGGGGCACGTAGTGCACGTAGTGATCATACATGGTGTGGTAGGTAAAGACGACGGGAACACCGATCTCCCGGGCGCACTTAAGCCCCAACCGCCCCAACAGGAAGGGAGAGTGCACGTGGACCAGATCGATCCTCAAGCGCCTTAGAGTCGTCTTCAGCCTGATGGAAAAAGGGATCGCGATGTTGAACCCCGGATTCGTCGACGGGAGGGAATAGAAGCGGAAAACCTTCCCGTGTTCTTCCCTCTGCGCGCTCCCGTACCGCGGCGCAAAAATATAAACGTAGTGTCCCCTGGCAGAGATTTCTTCGGCAAAGGTATCGATGGAGCGCACCACGCCGCTCGTCCAGGGGCGGTAACTGTCCGTGAAAACGGCGATGTTCACAAGGTCCACTCCTTCCATCGCCTTATGTAATCATTTCGACATTTTAACTGTTTATTCCTGTTTTTGCATTACCCGTTAACACATTCTATGCGTACAAGCCCGGTTTAAGCTTTGTGCAAAGATGCTACGCACTCGACATGCCCGGTATGGGGGAACATGTCAACGGGCTGAACGTGGGTCACCGCATACCCGGACCTGCTGAAGTCTCCCAGGTCCCTGGCCAGTGTTGCCGGATCGCACGAGACGTAGACCATCTGGCGGGGTTTAAGATCGATAAGTGCCTCTCTCACCCTCGGAGAAAGGCCGCTCCTCGGCGGGTCAACGATTACGGCTTCAACACCCGCATTCAGCGCTTCATCGCTTGTAAGATAGTCTTCGGCGGGCGCGCTGATGAACCGGGCATTAAATACGCCGTTCAAAACAGCGTTTTCCCTCGCCAGCGTGACAGCCCTTTCATCGCCTTCGACGCCGGTCACCGCGCCCGCCGTCCCGGCAACGGCAATGGAGAAAAGCCCTACGCCGCGCCATCTTACCTATTGTATCCAAAAACGAAAATTACCCTTGCAGAGCAGAACGCTGAGCCTGTTGAAAAAAATAGGGGCTGTTCAAAAACGAGCATGGCGCGAAAGGCGAAGCCGGCCAGCGCGGAGCGTACTGGGTGGTACGTGAGAGCACTGGGCGGCGAGCCTGACAAAGCCAGGCGCAGTTTTTCAACAGCCCCACGCTCAATCCATTAGGATTGAGCGTTAGGGTCGGCAAAACAGGACGGGCATACTATCTTACCCGCCTGCACCCTGGCCCGCGTTTCCATCACACCTTCGCCGCACCGGGAGCAAACCACGGTAGGCATTACTTTCGCCCTGCCCGGGACCTCGCCGGTGCCTCTACGGATAACCAAAAGCTCTTCCTCCGGTGTTTCAAGTAGGCGGTCCGCTTCCTGCTCACGAAGCCGGAGCATCCGGCGCTGTTCCTCCGTCGTCAGTACGCCGCTTTCCGCCTTCTCCCTTAAAGCGCGCAGTTCCGCCGGAGCGGACATCGCGGCCGGTTTAACGGCCACCCTGACAAATTCACCGGTGTCTCTCCGCATCAGCGTGTAGACGTGCTTACCGTAATCACGCAACAAAAGGTTACCCTTTCCCAGCGTGCATCCGGTCACCACCTGAATGGCGTCAACCCCGCAGGCATCGTTCTCGACAACGGCCACGAGGTTCTCGTCGCCAGAGGTCAGGCCGATTTCGCGCATCCCGGCCTCGGCGGCGCGGAAACCTACAACAAGACCCGGACAGACGTGGCCGTGAAAGTCGAGTGTTTTTTCCCAGGGTGTTTGCATGCACATTAAGACATCACCTTCCAAGGAAATCGTCATCGGCTCTCCCACCTACTACGGTACCATAACGGCGGAGATCAAACAACTTCTCGAAAGCAGCATCAGGTTGCACGGAAAGCTGAACGGCAAAGCAACAAGTAACTCTCCCCCCGCCTGAGATTGGAACCCCAGTGTCCCACACCCGACACCATATGCACAAGCCCCTAAGGAAAAATGGCATTCCCGTACGGGAATGCCTTCGAATCCTACTGCTTACTACTTACAGCGGGGGCCGGTTGACCGGCCCCTATACGGGTTGGTCCTCCCGGAAGTGCGTAACCTTTTTGTAGGACGGCTGCGCGTGCCGGTCGAACATCATTACCGCGCAGCAAGGGCACATTTCGACGCACTTCCCGCAGTATATGCAGGAAAACGGGTTGTAACCCAGAGTAATGTCGCCATCCTTGCGGGAACCGCGCATGGTGATCGCGTTGGCAGGGCAGCCGCGGGCACACATCCCGCAGTAGCAGCATTTGTCCTCGTAGAATACTACCTCTCCCCTGGTGCCGGGGAAATTCTTGGGCTCCGTAAAAGGATAGGGAAGGGTCGCCGGCTTGGTCAATAAGTTGCGCATAACATTTGGCACCATGATAGGCATTATCAAGGTCCCCCGTTCAAATAAAGAGGTCTGAGGCCAAATGCCTGAGGTCCGAATAAGGAAAACCGTTGTTGTTTTTCAGACCCTTTTGAAGCTGGTTTTAGCGCTCGGTGCAGGCAATACAGGGGTCGATGGACAGAACTATAACCGGGACATCCGCCACCTCGCACCCAGGTAGCATCGCCAACAGCGGAGGTATATTCGAGAAGGTAGGCGTCCTCACCTTCAATCGTTCGAGAAAGGCGCTGCCATTTCCTTTCCCGAATTCAAAGAGTTCCCCTCTCGGCTGCTCGACGCGCATGACCGCCTCGCCTTTGGGGAATCCCTTAACCTTGACCGCCAACTCGCTGTCAGGGAGGTTTTGAACGGCTTTCACGACCAGTTCTGCCGACTGGTAAACCTCGCGCGCCCGCACCAGAGCCCGGGCATAAGAATCACAGCCCTTTTCGACGATCGGTTCAAAACCCAATTCGCCGTAGGCGGCGTACCCGGTCTGGCGCACGTCCCAGGCCCATCCGCTGGCGCGGAGAGTAGGACCGACAGCACCGAGGCTCCAGGCCTGATCCTTGGGCAGCATGCCTTTTCCCACCGTACGGGCCTTGATCGTGTAATCCTTGACGAAGACCGGATAAATGGCATCGTATTGGCGCTTGAAATTGTTCATCTTGTCCAGGACCGTTTTCGCCATGTCCTCGTCGATGTTCCGCCGGACGCCGCCGATGACGCAGGAAGACTGGATAATCCTCTGCCCGGTGGTCATTTCCATAATGTCCAGGATGACCTCGCGCGCTCTCCAGCACTGCATGAAAAGACTTTCAAACCCAAACGCGTCCGCAAACAGGCCCAGCCACAACATATGGCTATGGATACGCGAAAGCTCGCTCCAGGCCGTCCGTAAGTATTTCGCCCGCGGCGGCACCTCAACGTTCATTATCTTTTCAATCAGCTGGCAATAACTCAAGGCATGGATGAAGCTGCAAATCCCGCAGATACGCTCGCACAAAAAAACATTATTGCCAAAAGGATTTTTCTCAGCGCCCTTCTCAATCCCCCGGTGCATAAAACCGATAACGGGGGCGGCCTCGACGACCCGCTCGTCCTCGCAGGTCAGTTGCAGCTGAATAGGTTCGGGCAGTACGGGATGCTGAGGACCGAAGGGAAAGGTAACTCGAGCCATACTTTCTCCCCTCCAACCGCCATCAAAAGGCGCTAAGATTTGCAAAGCGGCGTCTCGGGGCTGTCCCCGGCAAGGATCATCCGTCCCTTAAAGTCGATCACCAAGCCGGTTATCTTCAGCCCGAAAAACTCCCGCATCTCATTTTCGATCAGCGCTGCAGTCAGCGTGATTTCGGAAATGCTGGGTATCTCCTCGTCCTTGTCGACCTTAAACCTGACGTTAATGGTGTCGTGCTCTTTCTGAAAGTGATAAATCAGCTCAAACTTATCCTTTTCGTCCAGGCAGGTCGCCGTGGCCAGTCGCGCTCCCTCGTCGACAAACCTTTGCACCGTGACAAGGAGATCGTCTTTACCGATAAAGATGTCCTCCATCAACATCACCTCAAACCCCTTTACTTAGTCTTCTTCAGCTTCTCCAGGGCCAACACGACGCTGTCGATGATGGCCTCCGGCCGAGGAGGGCATCCCGGCACATAGACGTCAGCAGGAATGACTTTGTCGATGCCACCCAAGACATTGTAGCAGTTATGAAAAATGCCTCCCGTAGCCGCGCAGGAACCGATTGCCAGGACGATCTTGGGGTCCGGAATCTGGTCGTAAAGGTTGGCCAGCACACGCTGATTGCGTTTGTTGACCGGCCCTGTCACGGCCAGGATATCGGCGTGTTTAGGGTTACCGATGTTCAAGATTCCGAAACGTTCCACGTCATAGAGCGGCGTCAGGCAAGCCAGCAATTCAATGTCACAGCCGTTACAGCCGCCACAGCAAAAGTGGACGATCCAGGGCGACTTAACCCGTGATTTAGTGATGAGCCCCATACCTACACTCCTCCCCCAGGGACCGGCTCAACAATTAACAACGGTCCCTGGCTTTTGCAACCTCTCCACCGACTCAACCCTTTAACCGGAAAACTGAACAACCAGGATGTTGATGACGATAAGGCTTACGCCAACCGCCCAACTGGCTGCCACCATCCAGGACCAGCGCAGCCTGGCTGCGATGTTGTCAAGCAAAAGCTCCAGCAAAAAGCAGCCCAGGGCCAGCAAGATCCCGACCCAGAGCGGCTGAGCCCAGAACAGGGCCAGGAACCCGAGGATGAGGACCAGTTCATACCAGTGGGTAAGCTCGATAAGGGCAAGGAAGGGACCGGAATACTCGGTATAAACCCCCCTTACCAGTTCCTGGTGGGCGTGCTCCGACGCCGCGATATCGAACGGCGATTTGCGCATCTTGATGCCGAGGGCGATCAACACGGCCAGGAAGGCCAGTGGCAGGCTCGGCAGCAGCGGCTCGCCAAAGGCGAATACCCCCGAAGCTAAAAAAGTTCCCGTCTTCAAAAAGACCGCCACCGCTGCCAGCAGCAGGATCGGTTCATACGACAGCATCTGAATGATTTCCCGGGACGCTCCCAGGTGGGCGTACGGCGACTTGACGCTGAAAGCGCCGAAAGCCAGGGAGGCGCCGGCAAAAGCCAGCACGAAGAACATGACCAGCAGGTCCTGTCCCAGGAAAAGCATCAGTACGGCGGTAACGGTAAGGATCAGGTAAGCCCAGGCCCAGATCAGGGTCTCGCGCGAGGTGACTATACGCGATTTGCCCAAGAGCTTGAAAAAATCGTAAAACGGCTGAAGAATCGGCGGTCCCATCCGGCCCTGCATGCGAGCCGTGATCCTCCGGTCGACGCCTCTCAGCAAACCGCCCGCAACGGGGGCCGCAAACAGCGCCAGAGCAACGGCAATCAGGTCGTAGACCATTACATGACCACCCCCGCAAAGAGTACTGCCAGCAGGACAACCCCGGCGACGTTCATCCATGTGTTCAACGCCTTTTCGCCAAAAGCCTTTTCCCAATATAGCCCTCCCGTCGCTACGGGAACGGCGGCTTCAGCAACCGAGGAGAAAGCCGCGGCGTCGGATTCGATGTTGGCGCCGCACAGGTATACAGGGCGAAATTCCTGACGTCGGACCTTGATCAGCAGAATAGGCACGACGAGAGCCACAATGACCGAAAGGAACAGGGGCAGGGGCATAAACAATCCGAAGCCCGATTTCAGGTTACTCCCCGATGTGTCGAAGGCCTCCTTATACCCCATCCCCACCTCAGCCGGGTTAATCAACTGAGCTACCAACGGGCCGATGAATATGCTGAGGACCACGACAGCGGCGATCAACAGGGTTACCGTGCCGTACGCCAGGAAATCGCGGTGCTCTCCGGGGCTTAAAGTAACCTTCCTAAAGTCCAAGTGGCTCATCATTCGGCCTATCCACTTGGTCCAAAAAACAAGGGAAGCGGCACTGCCGATCACGAGCATCGTCACGATCAAGGAGAACCAGGCCGAACTCGGCACGGCCGCCGCCTCGATGCCGGCCCACTTGGCGACGACCACCCCGAAGGGCATGAACAACATCGAGATCATGCCGATGATCGCCGTTCCAGAAATCACCGGCAGGCGCGCCAGCAGGCCTTCCATATCTTCGATGTCGCGGCTGCCGATCTGCTGTTCAATAATCCCTACGGCCATAAAGAGCATACCTTTGGAAATGGCGTGGAAGATAATCATCAGGATCGCCGCCGCGATAGCCAAGTTCGTATTGATTCCCGCACAGCACACGATAAGTCCCAGGTTGGAAATCGTCGAGTAGGCCAGCACGCGTTTGGAGACGCGCTGGCTGATGGCAACCAAGGCTGTAACCATGAAGACAAAGGCGCCGAAAATGGCGATGGCCACGGAGAGCTGAGTGCCCTCGTATCCTGGCGCCAGGCGCAGGACGAGATACACGCCGGCTTTGACCATTGTGCTTGAATGCAGGAGAGCGGATACAGGGGTCGGAGCGACCATAGCTCCCAGGAGCCAGCCCTGCCACGGAACCTGAGCGGCTTTCGTGAAACCGGTGAAACAGAACAAGGCCAGGGGCAACAGCACAGCAGGCCCGACAACGCCGAATTTCAGGACTTCGTCGACAAGCAGGGTTCCCGTAGCCTCGAAACACAGGATCATCCCGGCCAGGAACGCTACCCCGCCCACCATATTCATCCACAAGGCGCGTTCGGCCGAGACCCTGGCTTCATCAGTCAAATCGTGTCCGATTAACTGGAAACAGCAAAGGGTGGTGATTTCCCAGAAGAAAAAGAGCAGCAGCAAATCGTTGGCGAAGACGAGCCCGTTCATTGCGCCGAGAAGACCGATCAGGAAGAGGAAGAAGACGGGTTGTCGTGTCCTGGTCAGCTTCAGGTGTTCTTCGTGATGACGCATATAGTCTATGGCGTAGATGGCAATCAAGGCGCCGACGACGGAAATGACGAGCGCCATTATCACGGCAAGGAGATCGACGTACAACGCCCTTTCTGTTGCCCATTCCAACGGCAAAACGCCAAACCGCAGGTACGCCAGTAAGATCAACTGGAGCAGGCCCAGTCCCCCGACGAGGGTATTCTTCCGCATGTACCCGACATACAAAAAGTAGGCCACCAGAGCAAAATCACCAATAAGCGCAAGCACTTCCCAGACGGAGCTGGGCGAGAAGACAATCGGGCCTTGATCGAGCACGCCGAACAATAGCATAAAGGAAGCGCCGATCAATACCAGCGACGGAACGATGATCAAAGGCCTACGCAAGCTTCCATCCCTTACAGCCAAGCCCACTAACCCCGTGGCAAATGGCAGCAGTATCAGGACAGCTATAAGGACCTCTCCAGGCATAAAACTTTACCTCCCACAAGAATCCTACGACGCCCGCAAAATAAAAAAACGAAAACCCCTTCTTTCCCCTCCTTACTATGGAAATGCAAACAACTTTCCCGGCGTGTAAAATATAGCAGCTTTCACTAAAATAAAGTACCGCTTTCTTTATCGAAAGGGGAAACGGCGAAACTCTCTGCAATCTGATGGCCAAAGCATTGTGAAAAATAATGCAAAACGCTGATTTAGCTAGCTGGTGAACAAAATTACAAGAACAAATTACTCGAATTCAAAATTGTTAGCATAATTCTAACTTTTCGCCAATTCCTAGTCAAGCTTTTTGCTATTGTATACCGCATACCGCCAGGCGCGCTAAACCCTACCCCACCTTAATCAATTCATATTCCCTCGAGCCCGCTCCAATTTGTTCAGCGTAGGCAAGCTGACGTGTCCAGTCGATACCCGGGTAAAGCACCCTGAACTTGTCCTCCTCGTGTGCCCTCAGGGCCAGCCGCGAGGTTTCCTCCCCCCTGGTTCGGTTAACGAGATCAACGCAGGCCTGGTCCAAAGCAACGGGATCAACAGAAGCCAGGATGCCGATGTCGCGCACGATCGGCGCATCGCTCCAATTGCAGCAGTCGCAATCCGGGGTGACGTTGTTCAAAAAGGTAATGAAACCAGCTTTTCCCTGTTTCTCCTTTAGCACCCCCCAGGCGTACTCCACGATCTTTTCCTGGATGATGTCGGGTTCCGTTTTCCAGTTGATAGCAATGGCCCCCTGCGGGCAGGTTACGGTGCACTCGCCGCACCCGATGCACAGCTCCTCGTTAATCCTGGCCCGTCCAAGCACCAGCCCGTCGGGAGCGCCGTGGCTCTCCGGGGTTTCTTTCTGGATGGTGATGGCCCCGGCCGGGCACCATTTGATGCACTTCCCGCATGCCTTGCATTTCTCCCCGACCGCCGGCAGGATGTCGGAGTGCATCATCTGTTTGCCGCTGCGTGAACCGAGCCCCATTCCCACGTTCTTAAAGACGCCGCCGAACCCTGTAGCCTCATGCCCCTTAAAATGTGTAACCACAAGCAGGGCATCGGCATGCATCACCGCAGTCCCGATCTTGACCGTTTTAAAGTGCTTAAGACCGATCTCGACGTTCATGTAGTCCTTGCCGGTAAGCCCGTCGGCGATGATGAGCGGCGCCCCGGTAACGGCGTAATCGAAGCCGTGGAGAATGGCCGTCTCCAGGTGGTCCACGGCGTTCGCCCGGTACTTGACGTAGAGCGTGTTGGCGTCGGTGAGAAACGGCTTTCCGCCCGCCTTCTTCGCCATGTCGACCAGTTTGCGGACAAACTGCGGGCGGACGAAAGTCGTGTTGCCCCGTTCCCCGAAATGTACCTTAAGAGCTACGAGATCCCCGGGGCTGACGACCCGCATGATCTTGGCCCTGCGGCATAAAAGCTCAAGCTTGTCGAGCATACTGCGCTTGGGGTTGCTGCGCATGTCTACGAAATATACGGGCGACGCCAAACCAGCCACCTCCGCAATTATTATGGGCGTGTCGTGTTTTACCATTCGCCGTCATCGACACGAACACCTACTTGGCTGTAGGCACTAAGCATTAAGCGCTAGGATTGGGACACAAAAAAGGAAGCCGGGTTCAAACCCGGCTTCCTTAATTCGCGATACCCGACGGCCATTGAACTATTCGGAATCGGCGTCGCTGATTCCTACGAGTCCGACAACCGACTGACGACCGACGATCGATCAGGCAAAATGAAAGGCGCCCATCACCAGCTTGAGCGGAAGACTGTGCAGGAACCTGTTTTTTACCCAGGGTTCGAAGAAGTACAGCGCCCCACCGGTCGGATCCCGTCCGTTAAGGGCGTCTTTGGCGGCCCTTATAGCTTCCGGGGATGCCGGACGGTTGATCCACCCGTTAAGAACGGGTTCAAACTGGACCTTGCCGTGCGACCAGTCATAGATTACCCCGGCGATAGTGTTGGGGAACTTGGGACTGGCCACCCGGTTTAAGACAACGGCCCCTACAGCAACCTTGACCAGGTAAGACTGGTCGTCAGCCTCCGCGGTAATGAGGCGGGCCAGCAGGTCGATGTCGGCCCTGCTGACCGTAAAACCGCGCGTCGCCGCGCTGTTTGGAGCAGCGATTGGAATGACGAGGACTTGTCCAGGCCGTATGACTGTAGTCTTCAACCCGTTGGCCCGCTGAATTGCTGCGGCTGTGACCCCAAACTTCTTGCCGATCGTCGTGAGGTTGTCGCCACGGCGAACGGTGTATTTTGTTAAGCGGTCGGGAACCGTTAGCTTTTGGCCGGGGTAAATGATGTCGCCGCGCAAGCCGTTTAATGACTTAATCTTGGCTACGGTGGTGCCGTAAAGCCTGCTGATGCTGTACAGGGATTCTCCGCGGGAAACAGTGTGGGTAGAGGCAAAAGCCGAGCCGGCGGAAAACAGGAGAATCAAAAAGGCAGCCAATACGGAAAAGAGTCGTTGCAAACCATTCCCCTCCTTCAGCCTCCGGGGTTAGTTGACGGGTTCGGGTAGAGGGCACCCTACCGGATTGGGCCGATCCACCTCCTTGGTCCGGATTCACCCCAAGATATCTCCCCCGTACCCCTGGCATGCAGGGGATTCGGCCTATGTCAGGACAATTATACCTGGTATGGCTGGAGTTGTGGGCATGTAATACATGGGCGTCATGCAAAGCCTAACCCTTTTTGCCCAAGGCTTCCAGGAGTTTGTCCACTACCTGCCAGGCGTTGGCGATCAAAAGCGCGATATCGCGGTCACTCGCGGCATCCACGTGCAGGCCGGCAGCCACGACGGACACCTGCCCCGTGTGCCGGGCGAGATTTTCGGCAACCGGCCTGGCGATCTCGTCGTCTTTATGCCCCACCACGGGGAGAACGGCCACGTTGCAGCTCAGGCGGGCGGGATCGTCCATGCTGGGGCGGGGCAGCCCGACGCACACGGCGCCTATATGCGGCCGCTCCCCTCCGGCAATGGTTACCACCAGCCCGTCGCCTGTCAGGCTGGCCGTGAGCTCGACGCGGTGCCTGCCTTCCCCTGCGCGAAAAGATAACTGCTGCATAGCAACCCTCAACCCCTGGCCAGCTTGCGCAGGTCGCCGACCCGCTTTGTAAAACGAATCTGGTCCAGGTACTCAAGAAGCGGAAGTGCGTATTTGCGGGAGGTCTGGAGGATGTCGCGCACCTCGCCCAGGGAAATCTCGCCGTGGGCCCTGATATGCCCGGCGATGGCTTCCTTGGCCCGTTCCAGCGTCTCCTTATGAATAATAATATCCCCGGGCAGCTTAATTAATTGACCCCGCTGGAGGATGTGGTGCAGGTACTCCGGCGCCTCTTTCTCGGACACCCCCGCCCGGGCGCAGGCCTCGGCCCAAGGCGGCGTCTGGATGCCGGCATCGAGAAACTCCTTGAGTAACAATTCTATTTTTTCCCGGTATTGCCCTGGTATATCCCAATCTCCGTAAGGACGTACGTATTTGTCCAGTACAGTAATCATTTCACGATCAGCCAAGGCGTGCAGAAAGCAATTAAAAACCTTACTGTTGATAGCGGCAAATAGTCGGGAACGGAGTTCCTCTTTGGGAAACCCATCTCTTAACGGATAAGTTTCGCAGTAAGCGGAAACCGTTTCCACGATTCTCTTTTGCCAGCTATCAGCCACTTCCCGATCAAGGAAGAGGATGTGCCCTTCGCAGGGAAACGAAAACACGAGGTCCTGCACATCTAATTCTGCAAGGATTCCGCCTACAGTTTCGCCATCAAGACCCGTAGCCTCTTCTATGTCACGAGAACGCAATGGTACGGCTCGTAGCCGAAGAGTCTGCCTCACGACGTCTTCAGGGCTACCCTTCTCAAGCGTCTCCAATGCTTCGATGATATCATGGCGGTGTCTGCGGTGACGCTTGGGATTGGGGTCAATGACGGTACCGCCCCCGATTGTGTACATCGGCGAATAGGAGCGTAACACAAACCTATCTCCCTTGGCAGCTACGGAGGGTTCCTCGAACACCAGCTGGACGTAAGCCTCTTCCCCCGGAATAATCTCATCACGGTCAAGAACGATGAGCCGCCCCAAAATCTCAGCAGCCCCGAGATAAAAGCGTATCCTTGATCGATTTTTGAGAGGCCGCGGTGCATCGGCAAGGACTTCCACTCTGGCGTCGATACGGTACGAAGCCTGTAAACTGCCCGGCGTGGCCAGGACCTGCCCGCGCCTGACCTCGTTGACTTCCACGCCGACCAGGTTGACGGCCACGCGATGACCGGGTCCGGTCTGGTCAACCTTTTGCTTGTGCACTTGAAGGGAACGGATGCGCGCCTCGTGACCCTCGGGCAGGATTGCAACGGTCTCGCCCACGCGCAGCGTCCCCGTGATAAGGGTTCCGGTGACCACGGTGCCGAAACCTGTCACCGAAAAGGCCCGGTCAATGGGCAGACGGGCAGGGCCACCCGGGTTCTTATCGGGGATCTCGCCGGCAAGCCTGTCGATGGCAGCGATCAGCTCCGGGAAACCCTGCCTGGTCACCGAGGAGACGGCAACCATCGGCGCTTTTTCCAGAACGGTCCCGCGCAAGGCCTTGCTTACGTCCTCACGGACGAGCATCAGCCATTCTTCGTCCACGAGGTCGACCTTGGTCAGGACGACGATGCCCCTCTGGATCTGGAGCAACTCGATGATCTCCAGGTGCTCCTTCGTCTGAGGCATAACACCCTCGTCGGCGGCGATCACGAGAAGGACGATGTCAATACCGCCCACTCCGGCAAGCATGTTCTTGATAAACCGCTCGTGCCCGGGAACATCCACGATCCCGGCCCTTGTCCCGCTGGGCAGATCGAGGTAGGCAAAGCCCAGTTCGATGGAGATCCCGCGTTCCTTTTCCTCGCGCAGACGGTCGGTGTCGATCCCGGTGAGGGCCTTAACCAGCAAAGTCTTCCCATGGTCCACGTGCCCTGCCGTTCCAACGATGACGTAACGCATCAAAGCCCCCCCTTTGTCAGGGCCGTCCTGACGGCGGCAGCCAATTCGGGAATTTCGTCGTCGGTCACCGTCCGCACGTCCAGAAGCAGCGTATCGTCCTGGACGCGCCCGATCACCGGCGGCTCGGCCTCCCGCAAGAGGATGATCAGCCTATCCGCCGAAAAGCCGTAGGGCTGTATAGAGACGACGAAGGTCGGGAGTTCGGCCGTAGGCATCGACCCCCCTCCCACCTGGGAAAAGTCCGGGGCGATCTGGATCTTGGCAAGCTCGTTAACTGCCGAGCCTAATTCTTTTAATAAAAGGCGTGCCCGATCCTGGAGGTCTTCCCTGCGGCTCGTAAGCATGCGCAGGGCCGGAACCGACTGCAAGGCCCGGTCGGGATCCAGGTAGGCCCTCAACGTGGCTTCCAGTCCGGCCAGCGTCAGTTTATCGGGGCGGATGGCCCGCGTGAGCGGGTTTTTCTTCATCTGCGCCACGATAGCGCGCGAGCCTACGATAATTCCGGCCTGGGGACCGCCCAGAAGCTTGTCCCCGCTGAAGGTTACCACGTCGGCGCCCGCCTTGACGGTTTCCTGAACGGTCGGCTCGTAGGGCAGCCCGAAACGGCCCAGGTCGACAAGAAAGCCGCTCCCCAGGTCTGACATTACCGGCAGGCCCGTCTCACGCCCGAGTTCGACCAGTTCCCTGACGCTTGTTTCCTTGGTAAAGCCCACGATGCGGTAGTTTGAGGTATGGACGTGCAGGAGAAGGGCCGTGTCGAGCGTAATCGCCCGGCGGTAGTCCGAGACGTAGGTCTTGTTCGTGGCGCCGACCTCCACCAGCCGTGCACCGCTTTGCGCCATAACCTCGGGAATACGGAAGGAGCCGCCGATCTCGACGAGCTGGCCGCGCGAAACGATAACTTCTTTGCCCTTCGCCAGGGTGCCGAGCGCGAGCAACACGGCGGCGGCGTTGTTGTTGACGACCATCGCGGCCTCGGCCCCGGTAAGCTGCGAGAGGAGTTCCTCAACGAGGAAATAGCGGGAGCCCCGCTTCCCCGTCGCCAGGTCAAACTCAAGGTTCGTGTAGTTGGCGGCAGCGTCCTGGACCGCCTGACGCGCTTCGTCGCTGAGTATGGCCCGGCCGAGGTTGGTATGCAGGACAACGCCGGTGGCGTTGATAACCCGGCGGAGTTTAGGCCGGCCGGCGAGCATAACCTCCCGCATGGCGTCCCTGGTTACGCGTTCAAACATCTCGCTCTTGGCAGGCAGCGGCGTTTCGCCGGGCTCAAGCGATTCCAGGATCGAACGCCGGGCGTGTTCAAGAGCTTGACGGATCGCGCCGACCACCATCTGCCGCGGATACTCCCTGACCTGGGACTCCAGCTCTTTTAGGATTTCGTCTACCGACGGCAGTTGCCTCAGATAATCCTGCCGTTCCAAGGTCATCTCTGCAAACCTCCGTTATCGCACCCATGCGTTCACATTATAGGATGCTTTACCCAAGCAAGACAAGCCACTATCAAGAGCCCGGATCAACCGGCGACCTCCAACACGAGAACGGCCTGCAGGGAGCGTGTCACTTCAGGCTCCGCTGACGGGCACTCGTGGTTCACAACAACCATCCATTTTCCAGGCGCCAGGCTCATTGCGGCTGTTCCGTCCTCCCCCGTTTTGGCGAGGCGCGATATCGGGCGGCCCTCAGCCTGGGCAAAGACTTTACAGTCATTCAACGGGTACCCGTCGTGCTGGACCAGGAGTTCGACTTCGCCGTCGGTGAGCGAGAGCGGGATGATCTCCAGTTCCATGCTGAAGGAACCCGGCCACCGGCTGACCTCCCCGCAGACAACTACGGACTTGGCGAATTTAACGTAATGGACGACGCGCTCGACGTCTACACCGGGGTTGTCCGCTTTCCCGCCCCGGTGAAACCGGCCGTCCCTGTCAACCGACCAGACGCCGTTGTCATACTCGACCATCAGGACATACACGCCCGGCTCGTCGGCCTTGAAGCTGGCGCCTATCTCCTTGTTGGCCGCAACGGCTTCAAGGCCCATTATGTCTCTTCCCGGCACAGCAAGCTGTATTTTCAAGCGCGTCGGGTCGACCGTCCCATCGCGGTCAAAATAGTGGCCGTAAATCACTGTGCAGTTGACAGTCTCCCCCGGTTCCACCCTGGCCGGGCACCGGAGGTATATGTTGTGTGGGGCCATGGTCCGATACCTCCAAACTAGAGTCTCACCTGTAAGTCTTACTTTTTCACGAAACATCTAAGCACAAACCCAACTAAGTATTAAAGTATCGGAGTGTAAGGTATAGGGTGTAGGGTGTAGGGCATAGTGTATCGCTAAAACGTCCTAAGTATCTTGTAGTCGGTCGCGCGCTGGGCCGGGGTGAAACCGGCGTCCTTGATGACGCGGACAATTTCATTCATCGGCACGCGGTAGCTGGCCCCCGCGGCCCGCACGACGTTCTCTTCCAGCATCGTCCCCCCGAAATCGTTGGCGCCGAAGGCCAGAGCGACCTGGGCTATCTTTTCCCCCTGGGTGACCCAGGAAGCCTGGATGTTCGCAAAGTTGTCCAGTACCAGGCGTGCTACGGCAAGCGTCAGCAGGTAGTCGACGGTCGTGGCTGTAGTCACGCCGAGTTCGGTATTGGCCGGCTGGAAGCTCCAAGGAATAAAAGCCGTGAATCCCCCGGTTTCGTCCTGCAGCTCCCGCAGGCGGACCATGTGCTTGACTCGCTCGGCGGGCGTCTCGACAGTGCCGAACATCATCGTGGCCGTGGTGCGCATCCCGATTACGTGAGCCTCGCGCATCACGTTCATCCAGTCCCGCCAGGAATATTTGTGCGGGCTGACCTGGGAACGTACCCGGTCTACAAGGATCTCGGCCCCGCCGCCGGGGAGGGAATCAAGCCCGGCCTCCCTCAATATCTCAAGCACCCTCCTGGTTGAATAGCCGAACTTGCGCGACAGGTGCACGATTTCCGGCGGCGAAAAAGAATGGATCTGAACGTTGTACTCCCGCTTGATGGCCCGCAGCATCCCGGTATAGTAGTCGAGGCCCAGTTCGGGGTGTAGCCCGCCTTGAATCAGCACCTGGGTGCCGCCCAGATCGACCAGCTCCTGGATTTTGGCCAGGATCTCTTCGTAGGTCAGCACGTAAGCTTCCGGATCGCCCTGTTCCCGGAAGAAGGCACAAAAGCGGCAGCGTGACTGGCAGACGTTGGTATAGTTGATGTTACGGTCGATAACAAAGGTAACCAGGCCGCCGGGGTGCTTGCGCTCGCGGATGACGCCCGCAGCTTTGCCGATGGGAATCAGCTGGTCCCGGGCCTCAATGAGCGCCGCCCCCTCGTCCTCGCCAAGCCGCTCTCCGGCAAGGGCCTTGTCCAGAATGGCCTTGATATCAGGCACGCTCTCCCTCCCAGATATCTAATTTCACCCGCTCATCAATCAGGCCGCTTTTGTAGGCATAGTCATAAAAGAGCAGCAGCCCTCGCTGGTAGTCGCGGTCAAAGTCGTGCCGGATCAGGCGGAAATAGTCTTCCAGCACGGCGCGGTCGATGCCGGTCCGGCGGTGGGCCACGTCCAGAAGCGTTGCGGTCTGCAGCGCGCCGAGGTCTCTGGCTTCCAGTAAGGCCCGGCAGACCGCCTGTGTTTCCTCAGGCCTTTCCTCCGCAAACCTGCGCCGGACCATCCAGGTGGCATAGACCATCCTCTCGCCCGTGAACTCCTTCCAGGCCTCGCCCAGGTCGGTAACGTACAGGGGCAGGCGCTGGGCCAGGACGCGCTGGCGGGCGATAATGGCGTTATCCCCGATGATCAAGGCGGCGTCGGCCTGGCTCAGCATGCCGTCAAGGTTATCGGGCTTGGTCTCAAAATCGGCTTCGACATGGTAATAGTGCTGGAACAGTATCTTCAGCAAGACCACCGAGGTCGCCGAGGTATCGGGAAGGCAGACTCTCCTCCCGTCAAGCTCCGTCACCGGAACGCGGCTGAAGAGAAAGATGCTCCCTACCCGGCCGTCCGAACTGACCGAGAGGGGCAGGAGGATGAGCTCTCCCGGGTGCCGCGCGTACTCGATCGACGAGCCCGAAGTGATATCGAGCTCGCCATCCAAAAAAAGCCTGTTCAGCCTGGACGGGACACCCTTGACAAGCTCCACGTCGACCTGGACCTGGCCGGTCTCCAAAGGATAATACACGGGAAGACAGTTCAGGTAATCCACCTGGCCCAACCTGACCCTGGCCACTAAAAGCCCTCCCTGATGACGTTATAAAGCGTGTCGCGCTCAACCGGGATACGCCCTGCCGCCTTGATCTGATTGATAATCTCGTTCTTGGCCATCGCCTGGGCGGTTTCCGCCCCGGCGGAGTGGGTGATCTTTTCCTCTATAACCGTCCCGTCAAAATCGTTGACCCCGAAACTCAGGGAGATCTGGGCTATTTTCGGCCCGATCATGATCCAGAAGGCCTTGATGTGGTCAAAGTTGTCCAGCATCAGGCGGGAGACCGCAAGGACCTTTAGGTCTTCATAACCCGTGGTCCCGGCCGTGACCACCTGCTCCAACTGGGTGTGCCTAGGATGAAAGGCCAGGGGAATAAAAGCCATAAACCCCTTCGTCCGGTCCTGGAGTTCCCGCAGGGCGATCAGGTGGTCGACCCGCTCCTCGATGGTCTCGACGTGCCCGTATAGCATGGTGGCGTTGGTGCGCATGCCGATCCGGTGCGCCGTCTCGTGCACTTCGAGCCACCGTTCGCCGCTGATCTTCTTCGGGCAGACCAACTCCCTGACCCGCGGGGAAAAGACCTCCGCCCCGCCGCCGGGCAGCGAATCCAGCCCGGCCTGGCGCAGGGCCAGCAAGACGTCCTCGATGCTCATGGAGTGTTGCTGCGCCAGGTAGTCTACCTCCACGGCCGTCAGGGCCTGGATAATCACCCCGGGGAGCGCCTCCCTCAACCGGCACATCATTTCAAGATAGTAGTCCAGCGTCAGGTCGGGATGCAGTCCACCGACGATGTGCACCTCGGTGATCCCGAACGGATAAGCCTCCCGGGCCGCGGCCTCGATTTCATCGAGGGTCAGGGCATAAGCCCCTTCACCCCCTTTTTCTTTGCCGAAAGCGCAAAACTTGCACAGGTTCACGCAGATATTGGTCTGGTTGATGTGCCTGTTGACAATAAAAAAGACCCGGTCGCCGTGTTTACGGCGGCGGACCATATCGGCAAGGTAACCTACGGTAAGCAAGTCGTTGCTCTTGAATAAACGTATCCCGTCATTGCGGCTCAGCCGCTCCCCGGCCACGACTTTTTCGACGATGTCCCTCAGGTCGCCCTGTATAAATAAGGCTTGCATTCCGCGCTACACCCACCTTATATACGCCATATACGCCGCTACAAAAAACTTCACATGCTTTGCTTTACTAAGTGCGCTAAGCATTGGCGCTATGCATAAGGGAAATTTCCGTACGAGTGTTACTAACAGCCCGCAGGCGGGCTAGAGCACCGCGAACAGCGTAAAAAAGAACAGGGCTAGACTCAACCCGGCGTTCATATGGAAAAAAGCCACATTCACCCGCGAAAGGTCCGCGGGGTTAACAATAGCATGCTCGTAAAAAAGGATCACAACCGCCAAAGCAACACCGACAAAGTAAAGAGCGCTCATATTCAGGACGATCCCGGCCAGCAGGAACAAAAGCGGCGCCAAGACGTGGAACACCCTGGAGACCTTCAAGGCCGAGCTGATGCCGAAACGCGCCGGGATGGACTTAAGGTTGCTTTTTCGGTCAAAATCCGTGTCCATGCAGGCGTAAATGATGTCAAAACCGGCTACCCAGAAAAGCACGCCCGCCGCGAGCAGTACCGGGGCCAGATCCACTCTGTTGGCGATGGCGATCCAGCTGCCCAGGGGCGCAAACCCGAGGGCGACGCCGAGCCAGATATGGCACGCCCAGGTAAAGCGCTTGGTGTATGAATACCCGACCAGGATGGCCACCACGAGCGGGAAGAACTTAACAGCCAGCGGGCTCAACTGGTAGGCGGCCGCCAAAAGCAGCGCCAGTGAGATCACGACATAAATCCAGACTTCGACCGCCGAGATTAGGCCGGCCGGCAGGGCGCGATTTCTCGTCCGGGGGTTGAGGGCGTCAATATGCCGGTCAATCAGTCGGTTAAGAGACATCGCGGCCGTGCGCGCGCCCACCATGGCCACTGTAATCCAGATCAGGTCGTGGGCCGAAGGGACGTGCTTTTCGGTCAGCAGCGCCCCCATGTAGGCGAACGGCAACGCAAAGATGGTGTGCTCGAACTTGATCATTTCCAAAAAGACGCGCAGTTTCCCGAGGAACTTAGAAACCATAGCTCGACCACTTCCTGTTTACAAGCGCCTTTGTTGCAGCATCCATCACGATGTCCCTCGGCCACTCGCGCGTGTGGCCGTCCAGCGGACCTTTCCGCGTCGCGTCAATACCCATCTTCGAGCCAAAAACGGCGTGGGGGGAAGCGTGATCAAGCACGTCCAGCGGCCCGTCCGCGAAAACCAGGTCGCGCCGGGGATCAATGTTATTGAAGACGCGCCACCAGACCTCTGACATGTTCTGCACGTTGACGTCCTCATCCACAACAATGATGAGTTTGGTGAACATCATCTGGCCCATACCCCACAGCGCGTTCATCACCTTGCGCGACTGACCGGGAAAGTGCTTCTTGATGGAGACCACAACGCAGTTGTGAAAAACGCCTTCCAACGGGAAATTCATATCGACGATCTCCGGCAGCACCATCTGGATCAGCGGCAGGAAAACCCGCTCGGTAACCTTGCCCAGATAGGTATCCTCCATCGGCGGCCGTCCGACCACGATGGTCGGATAGATCGGCTTACGCCGGTGTGTGATGCAGGTGATATGGAAAACCGGATAGTCGTCAGCCAGCGAGTAATACCCGGTATGATCCCCGAAGGGCCCCTCGCGGCGGCGCTCGCCGAGGTCAACGTAGCCTTCCAGGACGATCTCCGCATGCGCGGGAACCTCGATATCCACCGTCTCGCACTTGACCAGCTCGACAGGCTGCTTGCGGATGAACCCGGCCAGCAGGAATTCATCCAGGCCTTTCGGCATCGGCGCCGTGGCGGCATAAATCACGGTAGGGTCGGCCCCGAGCGCCACGGCCACCTCAAGCCGCTGTCCCTTCCTTTCGGCCGTCCGGTAGTGGTCGGCCCCGTCCTTGTGGATGTGCCAGTGCATCCCGGTCGTCCGGTCGTCGAAGACCTGCAGGCGGTACATGCCGACGTTTCTGTGCCCTGTTTCGGGGTCGCGGGTGCAGACCAGCGGCAGGGTAATGAAACGTCCCGCGTCTTCAGGCCAGCATTTAAGAACCGGAAACTTCGCCAGGCTGGGCTTGTCCCTGATGATTACTTCCTTGCAAGGGCCCGTGCGTACCGTTTTAGGCAGGAAAGACGACAGTTCGGCCAGCCTGGGCAAGGCTTTGAGCTTATCGAGAAAAGTAACCGGGAGATCGGTCGGCTGCAGGATACGCACGAGATCCCGGCCGATGTCGTCCAGGCTGTCAACCCCGAGGGCTATCCGGACCCGTTCCTCGGACCCGAAGGCGTTGATCAGCACGGGAATGTCATAGCCCTTTACATTTTCAAACAGAAGCGCCGGTCCTCCCGACTTAACCACCCGGTCGGTAATCTCGGTGATTTCCAGTTCGGCATCGACTTCCACCGTAATCCTTTTGAGGAGCCCCTTTTTCTCCAGGACGTCGATGAATTCCCGCAGGTCCTTAAAGGCCACGCCAATCTCCTCCTAGCAAAACGTTGGCATCCGGCAATAGTCTTCTATTCTTGAACTCCGCTAGCGTAACCTGTAACGTTGGTGTAGGGTGTAAGGTGTAGGATTAATGAAGCAATCTAAACGTATCAGCGGTCTGCAACCTTTGTTCCGACGTGGACCGCCACTACCCCGCCCGTCAGGTTATAGTACGTTACGTCGACCAGCCCGATCTCTTCGAGCAGCGCTTTAAATTCTTCCTGGTTCAAAAAATCAACCTGGGACTTGGCAAGCCAGCTGTACGGCCCGTCCTGCCCGACCCCCAGTTTGCCGATCAGCGGGATCAGGTGGTGAAGGTAAAAGTTATACGCCTGTTTCATCCCGAACATGGTCGGCCTGGAGAAATCCAGGTTCACGACCTTTCCGCCGGGCCGCACCACCCTGGCCATTTCCTTGAAGACCCTGCGGAGATCGGGCATATTGCGCGAAGCCACACCCATGGTAGCACAGTCAAAGGCATTGTCCGCAAAGGGCAGTTCCATGGCGTTCGCCCATTTGAACTCCACGATACCCGAGTACGGGGTTTTGAGCAAGTTTTCCCCAGCCTTTTGGAGCATACTCTCGCAAAAGTCGACGCCGACGACCTTGCCGGTAGGACCGACAATCCTTGCCAGCTCGAAAGACAGCATTCCCGTCCCGCATGCCACGTCGAGGGCTGTCCCGCCTTCCTTCAGCCCGGCCTTCCTGGCCGTGAAACGGCGCCAGTACTTGTCCTGGTTGAAGCTCAAGACGGTATTGAGCAGGTCATACCGGTGGGCGATGGCCGTGAAGGTGCGGTGCACGAACTCCTCTTTCTGGCGGGTGTCGTTAAACTCCACTTGCTTTAACCCCTTTACTCTGGCGTAAGTTCCAGCGGACCTACGCATCCATTATATAAAATAAAAAGCGTGCCAGGATATTCCTAAGATCGTGTGTATATTCTCGATGGCCGACCCGCTTCCCTCTTGCCACCGGTCGCAAATCCCCGCGGCACGCGTTTACAAACAAAAGACCCTGCAGATGCCTACCCGTGTGTGTTCTGCAGGGTCCTCACTTCACGCTAAAATCCTTTGCAGGATTGGTACTAATAAATATCCCCCCTATTGATTTACTGCCTTCAGTTCCATGCTGTCGGGCATGATGCCCCGGACGGTCTCCTGGGCTTTGACGTGGCTGGCCTTAAAATGCTGCGTCAGGTAATTGCACGCGTCCCATGGATCGACCTTGTCGCCGCACGTAAAGACGTCGACTGCCGCGTAACCGAGTTCCGGCCAGGTATGGATGGTTAGATGGGATTCCGAGATAACTACTACACCGCTTACCCCCTGGGGGCTGAACTTGTGGAAGACGTATTCGCGAACCTCGGCTCCGGCTGCCAGAGCAGCTTTGACCATTGTCTTTTCCACATTCTTCACATCGTTTAGAGCGTCAAAATCACAACCGTAAATTTCAGCCAGGATGTGGCGCCCCAAAGGCTTCATTGACATTATCTCCCCCTTTTTCACTTATATTGCCCGGCGCAACAGATTGCCAGGATTGGCTAATTCCAGCCAAATTCAATTGTAGCATAACTCCATGCAATGTCAACAAAATTTTAGGTCTAGCTTAACGGGCAACCATATTCATTAAGTTGCCGATGTTTTCGATTTCTACCTCTATCTTGTCCCCCGGCTGCATCGGCCCTACGCCGCTGGGAGTACCGGTAAGAATAACGTCCCCGGGCAACAAGGTCATTATCCGGGAGACAAAGCTCAGCAGGTGAAACGGGTTGAACAGCATCCGGCCGGTGGACGAACACTGCCTGGTCTGACCGTTCAGGCGGGCTTCAATCCTGAGCCGGCCGGGGTCCAGTCCTGAAACAATGTATGGCCCCAGGGGACAAAATGTGTCAAAAGACTTCGCCCTGGTCCACTGCCCGTCCTTTCTTTGCAAATCGCGGGCGGTGACATCGTTGGCGCAGGTGTACCCGAAGACGTAATCCTGTGCTTGCGCCTCGCCGACCATCCTCGCCTTGCCACCGACGATCACGGCCAGTTCGGCTTCGAAATCCAGCCGGCCGACGCCCTCGGGATAAATGATGTCGGCACCGGGCCCAATAACCGAGGTAGGCGGCTTTAGAAAAATCACCGGCTCGGACGGAGCCTCGTTGTTGAACTCGGCGATGTGGTCCAGGTAGTTTAAGCCCACGCAGACAATCTTGGCAGGTTCCGCGGGCGCCAGGGGCTGCAGCCCGGCGACGGGGACGACCGTCCCGATCCGCTTCCCGCCCAGCCATGGCTCTCCTGTCAGGGGCAGGGCGTTCTTTCCCTCCACCGCCGCGTAGAAGACCCTGCCCGTGTCGTCCTTAAAACGCGCGTACCTATCCATCCTCGTCCTCCAAAAAGTAATACAGGAGCGGGGGCGCGCCGAAGATCATCGTGGTTGCCGCGGCAACAATACCGGAATCATTGGCGACAAGCGCGACGATACTGCCGAGGACAATCCCCACCGAACCCTTGAAAAGCAGCGGATGGTTCCTCTGCAGGTCCTGCATCCTCCCCAGCGGCCTGAAAAACAGGAACACGAAAGCCGCCAGGCTGGCCAGGAAGACCCGGGACCAGATGGTATAGCGGAAAAGCTTGTAATTCATGCTCACCTTTCGGGCGACAAGGTCGGACCCTTGCCGGAACACTTCGGCGATACCGCCTTCAAAAGCCAGCCGCGCCGCCCGGCCGATGTGCGATTGCTGCTCCGCCGGGCGGGAGGCGTCAAAAACAGCCGTAGCCGTCAGCAGGATCAAAAGGACGGCCAGGCCGCCCAAAACGATTCGCGCGGTGAAGCGCACGCCGAGGAACAGTAAAAGCGTAACCAAAAACGCTATTGCGGCGGTGATCGTGCCTCCCCAATTGGCTCCCAGCCCCGGATGAGCATTGGCAAAGAGGGTCAGCGCGAAAAACAGGGCCACCAACAGCAGACCGCCCGGCCGGTGCCGGCTGAGGCTGAGGAAAGAGGCGGCGGCAAGGATGGTGCTGCCGGTCAGGATGCCCATGTATTCGTTACCCAATCCGTAGTACCTTGCCCCGCCGCTGGGATCGTAACTGAGGATGGCGAACTTCTGCAGCACCGAACCCGAAAACAGGTCCCCGATAATGACCCCGGCCGTCAGCAAAGATATAAACAAGAAGGCCTTAATGGGGTTGCGCTGCCCCAGAAGGATGGTGGTCCCGGCGATGACGGCCATGGCCAGAACCAGTATCGTTATCAGGGACCCGGCCGACCTGTAAGGGAAGGCCGCTGTCAGCAGGACGGATACGGGGAAGGCCATAATCGCCAGGAGCACGGGGCGAAGGAAAAACCTGTCGGCGATGCGCAGACCCCGGGCAAGGATACTCAAGATAAACAAGGAAACAATGATAATCTGCAGCACCATATAGGTTTTGATCATCGGAACCCTTATCTGATGGTTTAGAACGATCTGGTGGTTAAGCTGCTCCAGGCGCTCCAAAGCATCCGGTTGTCCGATGGACGACATCGCCCGCCCATGCATTTCGCGTGAAGGATTCAATCCAAGATGGGCTAAAACAGTGGGGGCAAGGTCGATGTTCTGAACGACTCCTTCCCGGCGTGTCGCCGGCGAGGTGAGCAGTCCTTCACCGAAACCGGAGCCGGCAATCACCACCTGGGTTAACGTTTTATCGTCGATAATCGCTTCGGTAGATGGCGTGGGGGTTACAACGATCAGCAGATCCCTGTCCGGCTTGAGTTCCTTGTAGATGGCGGCAAGCAAACCGTCCACCCTCTCCAGCGCGGCTTTTTTTTGCTGTTCGAGCACAGAGGGCAGTACATCCTTCCGCGCTTCATCGAGACGGGACAGATCGCCCGTTTCGATAACAACCAGGCTGCTGTCGGCAAACTTGCGGAACGAGTCGAAAATCACGTCGTAGTTCGTTCGGTAGGCCCCCGGGAAAGAGGAATCAAACAGCAGCATTTTGCGGCTGACATCACCGCAATCAACGATGCCCCGGCTGTCCATCGCCAGCGTCACGGCGTGCCGCCGGTACACCCCGTTCCAGTCGGCGTTGCCGATCACACAGGTGGTCAGGCCGTTTTGATGCAATACCGACCCAAGGGCACCGGGAAGAGCGTCGTAACGAAGGTTCTCGGTTTCCCGGATGATCCTGGCGATGCCCAGGTGGACAACGTTCGTTGCCTTGGCTTCAAAACCCGTAAGCCGCTTGAACCCCTCCAGTGCAGGCTCATCCCCCCACGGTTCAAGGGCATTGTAAGCTTTGAACCCTCCCTCCGTAGCGATGATCCTGCTGCTTGCCCCAATAGTCGCGTGGGTGTTCTCAACGTTACGGATGCCTCCTGTGTTGGTATTAAGCAAGCCCCAAGAAGCAGGAATTTCCTGCAGGGTGTGAAGTTGTTTATAGTCCTCAAGGGTGGCGCGATCAAGAACGACCATGACAACCCTGCCCCTGTCACCGGCCGCGACGGCCTGGGGGGCCCATGCGCCCGTAACAAGTGCCAGGACCATAACCGGAACCAGCAGATAACGTAATACGGACAATAAATAAACCTCCCCTGACTGGCACTAGGCACTAGGCACTAAGCTATAAGCTTTGAGATATTGACCTCTGACTACCGACTACGTTGAGCACTCAGCAACTCGTTATATACGCTGATTGTACGGGTCAGCATTTGCTCCTCGCTGAACTCCCGGGCGGCCCTTTCTCGGCCCGCAGTGCCGAACCTCCCGGCCGTTTCCGGGTGCTGCAGAAGCATGGCCAAGCCCCCGGCCAGCGCCCCGGCGTCGCCCGGCGGAACCAGGAGACCGGTTGTCCCATGGGCTACAGCCTCGGGCACCCCGCCCACCGACGTCGCCACCACGGGAAGCCCCGTAGCCATGGCTTCGAGAACAATCAGCGGCAGTCCTTCCGTGATCGAAGGCAGGGCGAATAGGTCAAAGGCAGACAGCACAGCCGGGATGTCGTTGCGGTACCCCGGCATGATCGCCTCGACCCCGCACCTTGATGCTTCCTCTTCGAGTTCGGGGCGCAGGGGCCCGTCCCCCACAATTACCAGGCGCGTGCGGGTAAATCCTTCCGCGTTAAGCATGGCCGCCGCCTGGATCAGGTACTTTAACCCCTTCTGCACCGCGAACCGGGCGACCGTACCGATTACCGTTTCCTCATCGGCGATGCCCAGCTCGGACCTGACCCTTTGACGAGCCTCCCTGTCGGGCTTAAAGAAGGAAAGCCTGATGCCGTTATGAATAACGGTCACCTTGCCTGCCGGAACACCCTGGACTTCGGCCAATTCCCTCTTTAACGCATCCGACACGGTGATGATGCTGTCGGTATACCCGGCCAGCCACCTTTCGATACGGGCAAAAAGACGGTTTTTCCACGTTGGCCAGTGTTCGTAAAAGATGGAATTGTGTACCGTAAACACACAGCGGGTTTTTGTCAGGCGGGCAGCCATCCTGCCCACCAGAGCGGCCTTGGAGCCGTGCGCGTGCACAAGGTTTACACCGTATTGCCTGATGAAGGTGGACAGCATCCCGACGCATCGCCAATCGGCGACCGGAGACAGTTCCCCGGCGAGCGGGATGGTAAAAACGGCCGCTCCCGCCCGCTCGAGTTTATGGGCCATCTCCTCCGTGGGGCAAGCTGCGTAAACCCTGAAGCCGCTACGGGAAGCGCATTCCGCCAGGGCCAGGACGTGGTTCCTCATCCCTCCGGCAGCTGGACGGACGACGTATAAAATCGAAGGTTGCATTTCTCTCACCAAGTGTATGTTTCGAAAATGAAGATTCGCGGCCCAAAAGGAAAAGCCTTCCGGCGAGGAAGGCTTTGGACGCGTAATTTCGAAACCCTTTATCTAGTGTTCCCTGATGGCCTCGGTCGGGCAACTCTCCACAGCTTCGTGGGCACAGTCCTCCAGGTCTTCACGAAGGTCGTCCTGGGTCGTGGCCACGGCCTTATCCTCATCGTTCCAGTCGAAGATCTCCGGGCAGGTATCGATACAAGCCCCGCAACTGATGCAGAGTTCGGGATCAACTTCCACTCGCATATCGTTCAACCTCCAAACTAGATTAGTCCCGGACTAAACGCTAGTTTGGCTTAAGGCCATCCAAACTATACAGGCGCAAAAAAGATTGGCAGCGGAAGTTGATCACGGCGCGTGGATCATTTTGCGGGTCACGCCCCTCGGTTGGCTGGGATTGTTTTCGCTAATTCGTTAGTTCTTCGGCTAGACGCTTCCGCACTAACTTAAACAACTCCCCGTCTTCGTTGCCATCAGCAGGGAATGTCGCCATAGCCAGATACCACTTTTCTTTGTCTAGTGTACTAAACCAGGTCTTCAGTTTTCCTGCCACCACTTCGGCGCCACTGTTATCTGTTAACGGCAAGACAATTCCCAGTACGCTGGGACCAAACGGTAAGACAGTGTCTATCTCCCGCAATTTCTGCCGGATGACCTTCGCTGCTTTGGAAGTTTGATCATAGGAGGCTTGCCCCCGCTGCGCCAAGATGAGAGTCAGCGATGTCTTCCCCCGCCTAGCTCTTTCTATTTCCTGTCTTAGAATCTTATGAAAGTCTTGGCTCAGTTTAGCTTCGTCTCTTCGGAACGGATTCATAAGCTTCTCCACGCGTTGGATGAGCTGTTCCACTTTGAATGGTTTTCTGATAAAATCAGCGGCACCCAATTGTAGCGCCTGCTTGATCGTAGAAACACTGCTATCCACACTTACTATCACGACTGGTACCTCGGCATAACCAGGAATACTTCGTAAGCTTTTTAAAATTTCTAACCCGCTCATTTCCGTCAGAATAACGTCCAAAATCACAAGACTAAAGGTCTCCGGTAACCGCCTTCTTATTTCGGCAAGTGCTTCTTCACCACTGCCGAGTACCGTTGCCTGGTAGCCTCTGGCATCAAAAGCGTTCTTTATTGTGAGCCTTAGCAGCAGAGAATCGTCAACAACAAGTATTTCCTTACTACTCACAGAAACCGCACCTCCGCAGTTCCTTCGACTCACCGTTACTTTGCTTCATCGTCTTCAGAAAAGAATTCCCTGTTAATCATAACATCGCCGATCTGATTAAAAAAGGTTTAGTAATTAATTATAATAAAACCCGCGGGCTCAGTGCCGGCGGGCATCCACATTCCTCTTTTGTTTGATGTCTTGTCAGATTATCTGGCAGAATAGTTCCGGAAACTTACGCGAGTATAGCAGCCCGTCAGTGTGTCAATAACGCCGGGCCGCAAACTGACCCCCGCAGAGTCACTCGCTCTCTCCAGCAAGGCATACCTTCTCAGCCACAACCATCGGTTTTCCGTCTTTCTTGGCGGCTGTGGAGGCAAGACTGGCCATGTTAATAAGATCGCTTACGGTGTAGATTTCGTTTCCTGCCCGGCGCACGTCCTGCCGCCGTCCCCCTGCCACGCCGGCCGACCCGGTCACTTTCACGCCTTCCGGCCAGCTTTCTGTCTGAAGCGCAGTAACCATGCGTATTGCAAGCTCTCTAGCTTCGTCCAAGGACCTGGTGGTTAACACGGCGAACTCATCTCCCGCATAACGGGAGAGGTAGTCCACGCCGTTCGCCATAAGGCTTTTTAGTCTCTTCGCCACCAGCACCAAAATTTCATCGCCGAAAACGTGCCCGTATTCTTTATCAATGGTACCAAAATCGTCGAGATCGAGGAAAACGATAGCAATCTCTCTTCCCTGCTTAACCAATTCTGACGCTTTTCTCTGCAGAAACTCCGCCCGTTCCAGGCCTGTCAGGCTGTCAACATGTTTGCCAATTTCACTGTGAAGGCGCGACTTCGTCACGATGCCCAGGGGTGCATCCCGTTCCACCACAACAAGGCGCTCGATGCCATGTCGCTCCAAGAGTTCTTTGGCCTCCCATAAGGAATTCCCCGGTGCAACGGTCACCACTTCCCCACTCATGACATCGGCTACCAGCCTGTTGGGATGAGCATTCCTAACATCCCGGGAAGTGACGATGCCGATAAGACGGCCTTCATCCACAACCGGCAGACATCCGATTCTCCTCTGCTCCATCAACTCTACAGCCGCCTGCACAGACCGGTCAGACGAAACAATAACCAACGGTTGGCTCATAATGTCTTGGACTTGCACTACAGTTCCACCGCCCGAGACACGTAGATCACAACGTCAACCTGTACTTTAACAATCGTGTTCTCGGCCGCCACCCTTTCTCCTTCTTCTAAGATGATTGGCAGGAGTTTCTCCTCGGGAAGGATTTTAAGTAAAGACTTCTTCACGACCACGGCCTCGAATAACGGATGCTGCAAGCGAATAATCTCGTACTGTTCCGGGGAAAGCGCATCCACCATCCTTCTTACCGCTTCAGGGCCTATTGGTGCTTTTCTTCCCACCAGAAGCACGTCTCGCATTGGCGGGAACTCAAATTCCGACAGCTTCAGGACTATCTCGCCCCTTCTAGTCGGCTCCGAGAATGAGCTTTGTTTGCCTTCCTTCGCACCCATTACTTTAACCCCCTATGGAGACTAAAAGCACGCATCAAACGACTCTTCATACGTAAACAAAGGCTTGTCTCGCGGCTAGAGTATTTACCGGGTCGCAAAAAAATAAACGTTCTCCATATCATTGATTTCGGTCAGAAATAATCAAGCTTAAGTGGATAAGAGTTCGGTAAAATAGATAAATATTCCTGCCGGCAAGATAATTCCCTTGTTCCAATCAATTCTCGTTTTTCACTGGACTTTTTGCACGGTACACTTGCTCACCGCCTCTCGTAGTTTTCTACGTGAATATGAACCCTCGGGATGTATATACGTATATACGTATATACGTTATTGTTACCGATCGCTCGCCTTAAAAGCGACGGGTGGTTCCTTACGGAACCCTAACTTGGCCTTCCCTCAAAAACCAAAAACCGCGGAGCCACTGTTATCAAGGCTTCGCGGGTCGTTTACTGGTCGGAGCGACAGGACTTGAACCTGCGGCCTCTACCACCCCAAGGTAGCGCTCTAGCCAAACTGAGCTACGCCCCGTTCGTAATTGATGCATTTTTTATAATACCAAAGCACGCGCCCGAAGTCAAGTAACCCCGCCGTGCGGCGTTCTTTGACTAATCAGCCGGTGACAGATACTTTCTTAAATCGCTCCAGTGGTACAGCACCCCGTCGGCGTCCACCTCGTTGAGGTCGGGGCCGCTGGTTATTCCCCAGGCCACGGCCAGGGTCATAACCCCGGCCCTGCGCCCGGCCACAAAATCAAAGCTGCTGTCGCCGATGAAAACGGCCTGGTCAACCGATGAGCGCAGGAGATCAAGAGCCTTGAAAACGGGTTCCGGTTCGGGTTTGGGCTTGCGGACGTCGTCGACCGCGACGAGCGCATTGACAAAGGGCTCCAGCGAGCAGCAGCTTATCGCTCTTTCAGCTACCTTCCGGGTCTTGGAGGTGACCACTCCGATCTTGTAACCGCTTTCGGCAAGCCCTGACAAAAGTCTTAGGGTGCCGGGATAAGGACGCGTGCGGGTGTCATGCTCCAGGCCGTAATAATACTGGTAGAGGCGGAAGAACTCCTGGTGTCTTTCCCCCGCATAGTGCCTGGCTATGTCGCGCAACGGCACGCCGATAAAAGACATGACCTCTCCCCCGCGCCAGGGAATCCCCATCGACTGAAAGACCTTTTGGTAAGTGTCGCGGATCAACGGCAGGGTATCCACAAGGGTACCGTCGAGGTCGAAGAGCACGGTATTGACAGGCACGGTTTTTTCGCTCCTTCAAGAGAGTGCACTTCCAGAATAACTCATAAAGGATGTCCATGTCAGGTGCCAAATACCGTCAGAAATAGAACACCCCCGGTGAACGGCCTGTTGAAAAACCGAGGGCTGTTCAAAAACAAGCATGGCGCGGAAGGCGAAGCCGGCCAGCGCGGAGCGTACTGGGGTGGTACGTGAGCACTGGCCGGCAAGCCTGACAAAGCCAGGCGAAGTTTTTCAACAGCCCCGTGAACCGGGGGTGTCTATGAAACTATAGCGCTTACTTCTGGCCTTCCTGGATCTTCTTGAGCATTTCGGGAGTGATGTCTTCGTAGGCGCCCTTCTTGATCTCGACCTTCTCGGCGGTCTTGTAGTACTCCTTGAGGATCTCGATGACTTCCGGACGGCCGAATTCCTTCGGGAGCTCTTCCCCTTCCTGCATCGCCCGGCGGAACTGGGTGCCGGAAACGACGACGCGGTCTTCCTTGGAGTGCGGGCAGGTCATCAGGGAGGCCATGCTCTCGCACTTGTAGCAGTAGAAGGTCCAGTTGATCTTCATCGGCTTTAGTTCGAGGGCTCCCGGCCATAGCTGGTCAAAGATAACCTGAGCGTCAAACGGGCCGTAGTAGCTGCCGACACCGGCGTGGTCGCGGCCGACGATCAGATAGCGGCAGCCCCAGTTCTGGCGGAAAACGGCGTGCAGTAGAGCCTCACGCGGGCCGCCGTAGCGCATTTCCATCGGGTAAACGCCGAGCTGGATTCTTTCCTGCGGGAAATAGTTCGTCACCAAGGCTTCGTAGCACTTTACGCGGACCTCGCCCGGGATGTCGCCCTTCTTGAGGGCGCCGACGATGGCGTGAATGAAGCAGCCGTCCACAAGGCCGGACTCCATGGCAAACTTGCAGAGGTACTCATGCGAACGGTGCATGGGGTTGCGGGTCTGGAAAGCGACGACGCTGCTCCAGCCCTTTTCCTCAAAGATCTTCCGGGTCTCATCGGGGTAGGTGTAGTAGAGCGGGTATTTCGCCTTATACTTGCCCTCGTTCAGGGCCTTGACCTTGCCGCCCAGGTTGTATTCGCCCTGAGCCATAACTTTAGCAACGCCAGGGTGGCCTTCAGCGTCCAGGGTCTTGTAGACTTCGTTGCACTCGGCTTCCTTGTCGATCTGGTAGATGTCCTCGACCAGCATGGTGGCGTAAAGTTCGCCGGATTCCTTGTCATAGAGGGCGACCTCGCTGCCTTCCTTAATACCGGCGGCCTGGAGATCGTTGGCGGAGATGGACAGGGTCACGGGCATCGGCCACATCGTGCCGTCGGGAAGCTTCAGGTCGTAGACGCAGCCCTTCCAGGCATCGCGGTTCATGAATCCTTCCAGCGGAGTAAAAGCGCCGGTACCGAGCATCAGGATGTCGGAGGTTTCCCTCGAGGTCATGTAGACCTTCGGGAGTTCGGCAGCCCTTTTGATCTCTTCTTCGCGGGCGGCACCTTGAAGGAATAGCGGCATGAGCACCTTTTTAGGGCCATGTGGATTTGGAAGCGCCATGTGTTGTTTCCCCTCCTAAAAGTTAAATGTGTGATTGTGATTTAGGGAACTTGTTTGTTCCCCTACAAACGCTCGTTCTGACGTTCACTATACCAAAGACCGCTAAATCAGTCAAGAATCTTTTGGACAAACACAACATCCCTTACCTGTTACAAGTTGCTGCGCCTGCTTTACTTTATCGGGCCTCTTGCATCCCGCACGTGATAGCTCGGGCAGCCAAGTTACGGTAATCACTAATTCAATGCGATGCTGAAAACAAACAAGTCCAAGCTACCTAGAGCCCGCCTTCCGCCAGCTTAAACCGGTCGTGCAGGACCCTGACGGCCTGGTGCACGTACTCACGGGCGATGACGCAAGAAACCTTGATTTCCGAGGTGCTGATCATCTCGATGTTGATCCCCGCCGAGGCCAGAGCCTCGAACATGGCCGCGGCCACCCCGGGGAAGCTGACCATGCCGGCGCCGACAATCGAAACCTTGGCCAGGTCATCCTCGTGGGTATAACCTTTTGCGCCGATGTCATTCAGGATTCTCTCCACGACCGGAAGAGCCTTCCGGAGGTCGTCAGTGCCGACCGTAAAGGCGATGTCATTGCGCCCGTCACGCATGGCCCCCTGAATAATCATATCCACGTTGATATTTTCATCCGCTAGGGCGCGAAAGATGCGCGAGGCTATGCCGGGTTCGTCCTTAACATCGAAAAGCCCTATCTTGGCTACGTTCAGGTCGTGAGCGATACCGCTTACCACCGCTGCCTTCTCCATGTCCCGAACCTCCTGGATTAGCGTCCCAGCATTGTTGTTAAAGCTTGACCTTACCACCAGCGGCACCGAGTATAGCTTGGCCAGTTCCACTGCCCGCGGGTGCAGGACCACCGCCCCGAGGCTGGCCAATTCAAGCATTTCGTCGTGCGAAATAACGTCGAGTTTCCTGGCCTCGGGCACCACCCGGGGGTCAGCCGTATACACCCCGTCGACGTCGGTATAAATCTCGCAGAAGTCGGCCTTGAGCGCCGCGGCGACCGCAACGGCCGTGGTGTCCGAGCCGCCGCGGCCGAGAGTGGTTATTTCGCCCTGTTCGTCAACGCCCTGGAAACCCGCCACCACGACGATACGCCCGCGTTCAAGTTCGGATCTGATCCTTGAAGGGTCCACGCCGGCGATGCTGGCCTTGTTGAAAACACCGTCCGTCTTGATCCCCGCCTGCTCGCCGGTCAGGGAGACGGCCTTAAAGCCCATCCCCTCCAGGGCCATCACAACCAAAGCGATCGACACCTGCTCCCCTGTAGCCATCAGCATGTCCATTTCACGTGCGGGCGGGTCGCTCGATACCTTGTGCGCGAGTTCGATAAGATGATCCGTAGTGTCGCCCATGGCGGAGACCACGACTACGACGTCGCGGCTCTGTTCCTTCGTCGCCGCGACTCTTTCGGCAACCCGCCGGATACGCTCGGGATCGGCTACCGAACTGCCCCCATACTTCTGAACAACGATCATTTCTTCTCTACACTCCCTGGCACAACCCGTACTGTTGCTCCGTTGACATCCGGTTGAAGAACATTGATGCCGGCCTTAAGGTTCAGTCGCCGGTAAGCGGTTGTAAAAGCTTCGGCCACATTTCCCGCGTGTTCCGGCTTGACGAGGGCCAACAGCGTGGGACCGGATCCGCTCAGGCACACGCCGAGAGCCCCGGCTTCCATTATCAATGCGAACACGTCGTCCATTCCCGGAACGAGTTTTTTCCTGTATTCCTGGTGAAGCCTGTCCTGCATGGCGGAGCGCAACAATTCAAGCCTGCCCGTGGAAAAAGCCCCTACCAGGAGACCCAGCCTCCCCAGGTTAAAAACGGCATCCTCAAGGCTCACCTGCCGGGGAAGCACGCGGCGCGACTGTTCCGTCGACAATGGGAAATCCGGTACGGCCACCACCGCCGTCATTTCTTCGGGGGGGGTAAGCCGGACATAATAAACCCGGTCGCCTTCAACCGCGGCGAGCACGACCCCTCCCAGAAGGGCGGCGGCGCAATTGTCAATGTGGCGCTCAACGCGCACAGCCAGCCGTAGAATATCTTCCGCGGGCAGTCGTAAGCCCAGCACCGCGCCGGCGGCTACGATGCCCATTATGACAGCGGCCGCGCTCGACCCGAGGCCCCGGGTTACCGGGATGCGGTTGACGAGGTGCAGCCTTAAGCCCGGCAAAACCGCTCCCAGTTCAGAGGCCGCGAAGCGCATAACCCGGACGACCATGTTGCGTTCATCGCGAGGCAGGGTGTCCCGACCCTCGCCTTCGATCGTTACGGCAAGACCGCGCTCCCGGCGGGAAATAAAACACTCGTTCCGGAGGTTCAGGGCCATACCCAGGCAGTCGAAACCCGGCCCGAGATTAGCGGCGGTTGCCGGAACAGAGACTACCAGGCATTCTTCGCTGGACATGCGATCATGACGTCTCCCCTACGACGCGGATGACATTGTTGATGGCGTTGACCACAGGCAGGCCGGCGAGTGTGGCGATGGCCGACCGCACGTTTTCCTCGGCCACGTCGTGGGTGATCACAACCAGTTCGGCATTCCGGTTTACCGTCACCTTCTGCGTAACGGCAGCCAAGCTAACCATGTTGTTTCCGAAGGCGGTGGCTATTTGCGCCAAAACACCGGGTCTATCCACGACATTAAGGCGGACGTAGTTGCGGCTGATCACCCTGCCCATCGGCTTGATGGGCTTTTCCGCAAAGCAGGTGCACCCGATGATGCCGGGAACCTTGTAGCGAACATTCCTGGCCGCATCCATAACATCGGCGACCACGGCGCTCGCGGTCGGCAGTTCGCCCGCCCCGCGCCCGTAGAACATTGTGTCGCCGACGGCGTCGCCCTTAACAAAAACGGCGTTAAAAACATCGTTAACGGCAGCCAACGGGTGTGACTCGGGCAGCAAGGCCGGATGAACACGCGCCTCGATGCCTTCCGAGGTATCTCTTGCGATGGCGAGAAGCTTAACGACGTAACCCAGTTCCCTGGCGTAGGTGATATCCTCAGCGGTGATCCGGGTGATGCCCTCCACATATACGTCTGCTACTTCCACCCGGCTGTTAAAGGCGATGGACGCTAGAATGGCGATCTTCCTGGCGGCGTCGTATCCTTCAATATCGTTGGTGGGGTCGGCCTCGGCGTAGCCGTTCTCTTGCGCGTCCCTCAGCACGTCCTCGAACCGGGCGCCCTCGGCGGACATCTTCGAGAGCATGTAGTTCGTCGTACCGTTAACGATACCGATGACTTCTTCAATGCGATTGGCTGCCAGGCACTGCTTGAGCGCCCGGATGACAGGAATCCCGCCGGCAACGCTGGCCTCAAACAACAGGTCGCAACCGTGCGCCTCGGCCAAGGCAAAAAGTTCTTTGCCGTGCGCGGCGATCATGTCCTTATTCGCGGTAACAACGCTCTTACCCCGTTTCAAAGCCTCCCTGACGAGTTCCAGAGCGGCCCCCGTCCCGCCGATCACTTCAATGACGATGTCAATGCCGGGATCGTCAAGGATATTCCCGGGGTCGGTCGTCAGCACGTCCGGAGGCAGTTCCAGGCCGCGGTTTTTAGCCGGATCGCGAACGAGGATCTTGCTCAGCACGAGCTCCACGCCGGCGCGCTGGGCGAGAAGATCGCCGTTGCTCCGAAAGATCCTGGCCACGCCGCGCCCTACCGTACCCAGCCCTAGCATGCCCACGCGAATTTTCTCAGCCACTGAATTACAACTCCCAACGTCTTGCAAATCACTTCCATTATATCGGGGAAACCTCGCAAATTCCAGCAAATACTTCGAAAATAACCCGCTATTTCCCGTCCTGGTAACCCTTCGCCAGCCATTCCGCCGCCGGCAGGACTTTAACCCCGGTCTTGCGGGTCACGTCGTCGCCGACCTTGGCCAAACGCATCTTTCGCTCCCGCTCCCCCGTAAAAAGCGACAGTTGTACTCTGTCTACGGGGATAAGCTTACCGCAGGAAATGCCGATTAAACGTACCGGTGTGCCCGTCCAGCTCTGGTTGAGAAGAGCAACGGTAACCGAAGCCAGTTCCCCGGCCAGGCACGTCGGCTCGGCCAGGCGCTTGCCCCTCGTAATCAGTTTGAAATTGTAGAACTTTATCTTAAGTGTCAGGTGAGCCGCCAGGTACCCCTTGCTGCGGAGGGCCCGAGCCACGTCCTGGGCCAGGACGGCGATTTCCCCCTTGAGAATCTCTCCATCCCCGATATCCCGGGGGAAAGTCACCTCACGGCCGATGCTCTGAATCTTACGCACAGGCTGGACCGCTCGATCGTCCCGCCCTCTCGCCTGGGCGTACAGCTGGTGCCCGTACACGCCGAAAAGCTTTTCCAGACGTTCGAGAGACATCTCCCGCAACTGGGCGACGCTCATTATCCCCATTTCATTCAGGCGCCGAGCTGTCTTCTCGCCGACGCCCCACAGCGATCTGACCCCGAGCGGGGCCAAAAAATCCAGGACTTCGTTCTGCTCAATAACCGTTAATCCTGCGGGTTTGCGGAAATCGGATGCTATCTTGGCAATAAGCTTGTTCGGCCCCAGGCCGACAGAACAGGTGAGCTGAACAGCGGAGCGTACCTCATCCTGCACCCGTCTCCCCAGTTCCACCGCCTGAAGGCGGGATTTAACCGTACCGGTAAGGTCGAGAAAAGCCTCGTCCAAAGAAAGCGGCTCAACCAAGGGGGTCAACCGGCAAAAAAGCGCCATGACCTCCTCGGATACCCGCGCGTAGCGCCGGTGGTCTGGTGGCACGACAATCAATCGCGGGCAAAGGTGGATTGCCGCGGCCGTGGGCATGGCGCTGCGCACCCCGAACTTGCGGGCTTCGTAGGAGGCGGCGCATACCACCCCCCGCTGGTCCGCCGGCCCGGCGACGGCCACCGGCCGGCCTCGCAGTTCGGGATGGTCCCGCTGTTCCACCGACGCAAAAAAAGCGTCCATATCAACGTGCATGACCCAACGGTCCACTTTGGCATCACCCCGCAACATACATTTTATCGCAAAAAGCGCCTCTCTTCTCTCCTAAAATCGGTTAAACCGTTGTTTTTGAACCTTGACAGGAGAAGCCGGCAGTTGACCATTCCTTGGGCAGCATCTAGGATTAGTTTTGATACAGAGACGCAGTCTCAATAAGGAGACAGCACTCCATGCCCGGTGAAATCGAAAGGTTTAAAAAATACCTGGTGATGAAGGGTTGCCGTCTGACCACGGAAAGACGGCTGACCCTTGAAGCCATCCTTGATTTTTCCGAACATTTTACGGCCGAGGATCTCCTTGAAAGACTGCGCAACAGACATCACAAGGTGTCCCGGGCCTCCGTTTACCGAACCCTGGAGGTCCTTGTCGCCTGCGGCATGCTACGTAAAATGGGGCTCGGCGAAAACCGGGCCTATTACGAGTATCACTGGCAGACTCATCACCATCTCGTCTGTGCGGAATGCGGCAAAGTCATAGAGTTCACTCACCCCCTTTTCAACGAGCTCGAAGAAGCGGTGCGCACCGTCTACAGCTTTGACGTCGCTGACCACACACAAACCATCACCGGCATCTGCCGGGCGTGCAGTGCCAAATCAAACAACTGACCGAGGAGAACACGCGCTATGGAACGTCAGCAAGAAAACCGCATGGCCTTGACCCGTCTGAAGTCCGGTCAAACCGGAACGGTGGTCGATATCCTGGGAGGACGCAGCATACACGACCGCCTGTACGCCCTGGGCATCCACCGGGGAAAGAAGGTGACCAAGGTTTCCTCCATGTACCTGCACGGGCCGGTCGTGGTGGACCTCCAGCACAGCAAAATCGCGCTGGGGTTTAACCTTGCCGATAAGGTTGTGGTGGAGGTCGAACACTAGTGCGCGTTTTCCTTGTCGGAAACCCCAACGTGGGGAAAAGCGTGCTTTTCAGCTGCCTTACAGGAACCCGGGTGGTTTCGGCGAACTATCCCGGGTCCTCTGTTGAATTTACCCGCGGCTTCATGCAGCACAACGGCCAAAGGGTGGAAGTGATCAGCGTTCCCGGCATCTATACCCTTGAGCCGCTTGGCGAGACTGAAAAAGTCGCCGCCGAGATGCTGAGCCATGGCGATTTGGTCATCAACGTCGTCGACGCCACCAACCTGGAACGAAACCTCTACCTCACCCTGCAACTGCTCGAGCGCGGCATCCCTGTGATTGTCGCCCTCAACCTGTGGGACGAGGCGCAGCACAAGGGCATCGTCATCAAGCACGAAGAGTTGGAAAGGCTTCTCGGTGTCCCTGTCGTTCCCACCGCCGCCGTCCTCTCAAGGGGCATCAAGCACCTGTTGGGCAGGCTGCCGGACGCGAAACCGGGCGACCTGCCTCCGGCCGGCGAGGACGAGCGTTGGGCCCTGGTGGGCCGGATAACGGCCCGGGTCCAGACGGTCACCCATAAACACCACACCTGGCTTGAAATGCTGGAAGACGCCAGCATCCGCCCGTTTACCGGCCTGCTTATGGCGGCGGCCGTTATTTTCATCACCTTCAAGGTGCTCCGGTTTATCGGGGAGGGACTGATTATCTACGTCCTTGACCCCTTGTTCAACAATTACTACGCCCCTCTCATTCTAAAACTTCACCCTGTCCTTGAACCGTCACCCTTCTGGCACAACCTTTTAATCGGCCACATAGAGGGACAAAAGGTCGACTTCATCACTTCGATGGGGGTTCTGACCACCGGGCTGTACGTCCCTATCGGAATGGTTCTACCTTATATCCTGGCCTTCTACCTGGTCCTGGGCTTCCTGGAGGACCTGGGATTCCTGCCGCGCCTGGCCGTTCTCCTGGATTCGGTCATGCATTCGGTGGGCATGCACGGATACGCCATCATCCCGATGATCCTGGGGCTCGGGTGCAACGTGCCCGCCGCCTTGGGCATTAGAACCCTTGAAAGCAAGCGCCAGAAGTTCATCGCCATGACCCTGATGGTCGTGGCCATTCCCTGTTTTTCACAGACGGCGGTCGTTATCGCCCTGGTGGGCAAACACGGGGGGATCTACCTGGCTTACGTCTTTGCGACCCTGCTGGTGATTTGGATCAGCCTGGGGCTGATCCTCAACCGCTATCTGCACGGCTCGACCCCCTCGCTCCTCATCGAGATCCCGCACTACCGCATTCCGAACTGGCGACAACTGGGGAAGAAACTGTCCATGCGCCTTAAGGGCTACACCCTCGAAGCCGTGCCGTCGGTGATCGCCGGCATCATCTTGATCAATTTCTTGTTTACCTACGGCATCGTAGACCTCCTGGCCAGCGTCTTCGAGCCGTTGATCGAAGGGTGTTTCGGCCTGCCGAAGGAGTCGCTCGCAGCGCTGATCATCGGCTTCCTGCGCAAGGACGTGGCCTTAAGCCTGCTCCAGCCTCTGGGCCTCGACATCCTGCAACTGGTTGTGGCTTCCGTCCTGCTTACCGTATACTTCCCCTGCATCGCCACCTTTTCGATCCTCCTTCGCGAACTGGGAGGACGCGACATGCTCAAGGCCACGATGATCATGTTTGCCACGGCCTTCGTTTCCGGGACGGCCATCAATTATGCGATCCACAACAGCCCCAACACCATCTGGCTCGTCCTGGGGCTGATGCTGGGCGTCGCCTTCTTGATCAGCCGCGGGCAGAACCGTGCCGCTCCCGAACATGAGGCAAAGACCTTCTCAGACTTCCGAGCGTAAAAAAGAAAGGCCTGCCAAGTTCCAGACAGGCCCCACAACACCTTACGGAATTACCCGTTTCTATCTGCCGAAGACCGCGCCTATCCGCATGGCCAGCCTGACCAGCCAGCCTTTCAGCCGCCGCTCCATTCTGCGGTACTCCTCGCGCATCTTGGCCATTTCCTGCTGCATAAAGCGTATCGACCGCTGCAGGTCTTCCCCGGCTTCGAGGGCATCCTTAAGGTCGCTCTGCAGCCTTTCGATCTCATCTTCGAGGTACTGTTCCCTCTTGGACTGCCCCTGCCGGAGTTTTTCCACCCGCTCCCGGAGGTCGATGATCTCGCTCTGCAGTTCAGCCATGCGCGTGGCATGCGTTTCTTTCAGTTCAGCTAGAGACGCCTGGCTCTCCCTGTATTTTTCCTTGTACTGCTGGAGCTTGGCAAACATCCCCTCCAGGTTCTCCTGTGCGGCTGCCAGGGACTCACGCAGGCTATTGCTATCTTCCTGTGCCTGACGGGCCCGCTGCACCCAGAGCCGGCACTGGTATAGGATGCTCGCCGCCTTGGATTCCAGCTTTTTGACCTGTTCCTGGTAATAAAGGATTTCTTTCTTGCGCAGCGAAAGCAGGAGGTCTTTCTCCGAAACCTGATTGGCAAGATGCTCGTATTGCTCGCGCACGAGGGCGTGCGCGGCCATAGCCGCGGCCACCTCTCTCTGCGAAGCGGCCAACTCGTCCATCTGCACCTTCAGGTGCTGTACCTTCTTATGCCATTGTTCTCTTTCCTGTTGCTTACGGCGTTTTTGCTCCTTTAAAATGTTGAGGTACTTCTTCGTTACAGCGTCGTATACCTGATGTGCTTTGCTATTGTATACCCAGAGGGAGTCTCCGCGTTTTTCGAAGTAGGGGAATTTCTCAAGGATGGCTTCTACACTCTTCTCTCCCGTTTCCCGCCAGTTGTTCACGACACTGACCACCTGGGCGAGCGTCAGGCCCCCCGGATGCAGGCGGAAGGCCTTGATCGCCAGGTGTTTGAGCGGATAGCCGCCCGCGTCGAGATCCCACTCCGTAAGCCCCCAGGTCCCGTTGGACAACTGCACAAACCGGCCGTCCGAGATCAGGTTGGCTTCCTCGGCGATCAGCCGCCGGAGCTTTTTCTTCTTCGACTGGCTGGACTTGATGATTTCCCAGAGGCTTAAAGGTTCCTGGCGTTTTAAAAGCATGTGGTAGAAGTGGTCGTTCTCGCGGTCACCCTTCAGGTCGAGCCGCCACTGCCCGTCTCCGGTGGGGACAAAGCAACTGTGCTGCTTCAAACAAAGTTCCACCTTCTCCTCAACCTGCGCCAGCGACTGGTCCTTCAGCATCTTGCGCCGTACATAGGGCGCCAATTCCTTGGCCGGCAACGTTTCAAAAAAGAAGAGGGTTCTTTTGAGTACATCCGTCAAGGAGTGTAGATTGCCGTTCACCCCTAACCTTCTCCCTTCCGTTACTAGTAATTCCATTATTTTCCTAGTTCTAGGTCAGGGGTGATATCCCTGCGCTTAAAGGTTAAATTATTAACGTATTTTTCTTACATGCTTCTACACAAAAAGGCCGTCGGAACCCTGAGGTCAGAGGTCTGACCTCAAAGCGACCGCATCCGCAGCCGCTATTTAAAACCAAAAAACCTCCCGATCGGGAGGTTTTTCAGACTGATTTTCTTATCGAAGGCTGTAGTTTGGTGCTTCCTTGGTGATGAGGACCTCGTGGGGATGGCTTTCGCGCAGGCCGGCAGCGGTAATGCGAACGAACCTGGTCTTTGTCTTGAGTTCCTCGATATTCCTTACGCCGCAGTAGCCCATGCCGGCGCGCAGCCCGCCGACCAACTGGAATATTGCATCGGACAGGGGACCCTTGTAAGGAACACGTCCCTCAACCCCTTCGGGGACAAGCTTGTCACCGCCGCCTTCCTGGAAGTAGCGGTCACCGCTGCCTTCCTTCATAGCTCCCAGGGAACCCATCCCGCGGTAAACCTTGTAACTGCGGCCCTGGTAAATCTCGATTTCGCCGGGGCTTTCCTCGGTGCCCGCCAGGAGGCTCCCCAACATTACCACGTCGGCTCCGGCCGCGATCGCCTTGGTGATGTCGCCTGAATACTTGATGCCGCCGTCGGCGATGATCGGTATGCCGTGTTGCGACGCCACCGAAGCACAATCGGTTACCGCCGTGATCTGCGGCACCCCGATACCTGCGATGACCCGCGTCGTGCAAATCGATCCGGGCCCCATGCCTACCTTGATCGCATCAGCGCCTGCCTCAATAAGGTCCCGCGTCGCTTCGGCGGTGGCGACGTTACCGGCCACCAACTGGACGTCCGGGTACTTCTTCCTGATGGCTTCGACCGCGCGGATGACACCCCTGGAATGCCCGTGCGCGGTGTCCACCACAATGACGTCGACCTTGGCCCTGACGAGGGCGTCGACCCGTACCATAAACTCGCCGGTCACGCCCACGGCCGCCGCCACACGCAGCCGGCCGTGCGAGTCCTTGGCGGAAAACGGGTACTTCTGCGCCTTTTCAATGTCCTTAATGGTAATCAGACCGCGCAGGCGAAACTCTTTGTCGACGAGAGGGAGTTTCTCGATTTTATATCTCTTCAGTATTTCCTTGGCCTCATCAAGGCTCGTCCCGACAGGCGCCGTAATGAGGTTCTTGCTGGTCATGACATTGCCGATGGGCTGGTTGAAGTCCTCGATAAAGCGCAAGTCACGGTTGGTAATGATGCCTACCAGTTTGCCGTGTTCGGTAATCGGCACCCCGGAAATGCGGTAGCGCTCCATAAGCTTTAAGGCAGCGACGAGGGTATCCTCAGGCGAGAGATAGATGGGGTCGGTGATGACGCCGTGTTCGGACCTTTTAACCTTGTCGACTTCCAGCGCCTGTTCTTCAACCGACATGTTTTTATGAATAACGCCGATCCCGCCCTCACGGGCGATGGCCACAGCCATGCGGGCCGTGGTAACCGTATCCATCCCGGCGCTCATGATGGGGATATTCAACCGGATCGTCTTTGTCAGGTTGGTAGTCGTGTCGACTTCCCGCGGCAAAATCTCCGAGGCCGCCGGGACAAGCAACACGTCATCAAACGTCAAGCCCTCACGGGCAAACCTTTCGTGCAATGCTTTACGCCCCCCCCGCCTGATAATATGCACATCATTATAGCACAGGACATACCGTGTGCCAACTGCGCGCCAGGCTTGCCCCGTCACGGATAGCTTGCCTTAATTTTAAATTTGGCCCTAAAAATTCGTCAAAGAACCGTAAACATCTATTTTGGCACAAAAGAACCAAACATATGCGTTTTATTTGTGGGGAAAATAAAAAATAAAAAAGACCAGTGAGGGGGTGTGGGATTGGCTCTCGTAAGAGAGGCGGAACGAGGTCTCGAAGCCTTAAAGTACGAAGTGGCGAGCGAATTAGACCAGCCCTTTTCCGATAAGCTCTATTACGAATTGTCAGAGGAGATCAGCAGTTTCGGATCGCTGCCGCGCCTAAGCCCCCAGAATTACCGGAACGTCCTTGACAAGCTTAAATACGAAGTGGCTGCGGAACTCGGTTACTGGAACCAAGTCAGGGACGGCGATTGGGGAGAACTCTCGTCCGCCAACTGCGGCGCCGTCGGCGGGAGGCTGGGCGGCAGGATCGGCGGGAACATGGTACGGAAAATGGTCGCTTATGCCGAGCAGCTTATGAACATGCGTTAAGCCGGTGCTTTCACCGGCTTTCTTACTTCAATCCCGGCCCATTACCGAATCGACTCCATAACGCATAAACTGCTCGCGCAGGTTGGCAATTGCTTTTTCGGAAACATTGAATTCGTATGCCAGATCTTGATCGGACCGATTTTGCGATAAACCGTGGATAAATTTTTTGAAATCGATGCCTACTTCCTGGCACTTGATCTTTAAACTGGGCTGGGTGCTCCAAGGCGGTCCCAATTCATCTCTCGCCATCAACATTTCCCCTTTTGCATAGTTTGCTCAGCTACACTCCCGGTATACCGCCGGCCTTTTTCAGTTCAGCACGGACATCCACGCCCAGCGTTTCGGCAACAACAACGGTCTTTTACACACAGTTCGAACTGTTTCCCGTCCACCCGCGCCGCGCGCCCGTTCAGCATCCCGTGATAAGCCAGGTTTCCCAAGCTTTCTTTCCCTTGGTGTCAATGGGCGTGACTGGGGTAAGCGATCAGGCGCTTTTCCCAGGTTTTGAGTATTATCCGCTGGCTGTTTTTCTCGACGACGTAGCTGGGTCCAACGGGCGTCTTGCCGTAACCGTCCGGCGCGTTGATGATGTACGTGGGCACGGCGAGGCCGGACGTAAAGCCGCGCAGGTACTCCATCACCCTGATGCCTTCGTCCACCGGCGCGATAAAGTGCCTGGTACCGACGACGTCCTTGGCCTGGAAGAGATAGTACGGGCGAACGCGGATTTTAAGCAATTCCTGGTTCAGTTTCCGCATGACAAACGGGTCGTTGTTTACGCCCCTCAGAAGCACGGCCTGGTTGCCAAGCACCACCCCGGCACGGATCAGCCGGTCGCAGGCTTCCTTGGCCTCGGGGGTTATCTCCAGCGGGTGATTAAACTGGGTGTTGATGTAAACAGGAGGATATTTGGCCAAGATCCCGCACAGCTCGTCGTCTATACGCTGGGGCAAGGTAACGATCGTCCGCGTCCCGATGCGCTTGATTTCGACGTGGCTGATGGCGTCCAGCTGGCCCAACAGCCAGTCCAGGGTCCTGTTCGACAGCAGCAGGGCGTCACCGCCCGTAACCAGGACGTCACGGATTTCATTGTTTTTGCGGATGTAGTCAAGCGCGCCTTCCAGAACCTGTCTCGTCTGGTGTCGGTCGACTTCGCCGATGTTTCTCCTCCGCTGGCAGTGCCGGCAATACATGCCGCACATATTTGTAACGTTGATAATCAGCCGGTCGGGATAACGGCGGGTGATTCCCGGCACCGGCGAGGTGAACTCCTCGCCCATGGGGTCGTGTGAGCCGCCGGGGTCGCTGATCTCCTTGCCGGAAGGAACAGCCTGGAACCACACCGGGCTCCCCGGCCCCGCAGCAACCACCAGCGAGGCGTAGTAAGGGGATATCGCCCAGCGAAAGACCTTGCCTACCTCGTCGACTTCGCGCAGTTCGGAGGCCTTCATTCCGGTAATACCCGCCAGTTGGCGGACCGTCCTGATGCGGTTGCGCATCTGCCAGTGCCAGTCGGCCCAGTCTTCCTCCGTCCCCCCCAGATAGGCAAGGATTTTCTCCTTAGCCTCGCTTATCCGCTCCGCCCACGAAAACCCGGTGGGAATCGCATCTTTCACGGCCAGGTAGTCGCCTATGCGTGCTTTAAGCTCACGTGCTCTGGCCTGGGCAATAAGCCGTTTTTCTTCCGGCGACAAGCACTTGGGATTTACCTTGGAAATGGCCATGTGTTACCAACCTCCCCGAACACAAGATAAAGCGCCCTGGAGTTCCATTCCAGGGCGCGCGCAAACAGATGAACACAGTCTTTCACAAGGCCATGTCGCAGGTCTGTCTTTCTACGCTTGCGAGGTTAGCTGACGGGTTCGGATTGAAAGATAACCCTACCGGGCCAGGGCCCGGACTCACCCCAACGGTACTTTGGGTCCCCCGCTTCCCTGTTTGGGAACTCAGCGATCAGCCAGTATTTATTTACGAATGATTATAACAAATACCAGGGTAGGAGTCAAGACACATGGTAATGTTTGGCACAAAAATGTACGTACCTGCACCCCTTACTGACCGAGGTGCGAGGTGTCGTTAAAAAGCAAGAGCATAGCGCGGTCCTGATCGAAAACCTCAATAATGTTCAGGGCTGCGTTGTCTTGTCGAAGCCGCCAGTATTCGTTTAAGTCCATTTTCGCAAAATGGCCGATGGCGACCCGAATCGAGCCGCCGTGCGAAACCACGACGACATTTCCGTCGGGATGTCCGGCCACGATGTCAAGAAGCGCGGCGACAACCCGCGTTTTGACATCCCTGAGGCTTTCGCCCGAAGGGATCCTGGTGTCCAGCGGGTTGTTCCACCAGCGCTGCGAAACCTCGGGGTATCTCTCGGCGATTTCGGTACGGGTCAAACCTTCCCACTCGCCGAAATGGATCTCTCTCAAAGATTTCAAGGCGGTAACAGGAAGCCCGTGCTCCGCCGCTATGAGCGCTGCGGTCTCAAACGTACGTTTGAGATCGCTTGCGTATACCGCGTCTATCCTCTCTTTAGCAAGGCGCACCGCAATCGCCCGTGCCTGCTCCAGCCCCTTCTCGCTCAAACCGATATCCGCGTGTCCCTGGTAACGCATGGCATGGTTCCACAGCGTTTCCCCGTGACGTACAAGATACAATCGGGTACCCAACTTCCTTCCCCTCCCGATACCAGATCCGTGACCCCGGTTGTTGAGGCAGTTCTATTCAGTGAGGAGCCTCTTTATTCTTTCAACCAGGTCATCGACCAGGTGAGGAAGGGGTTCGGGACACACCCCGACCAACTCGGCAGTACCGCGGATCAGCGGTAACAGGATCTTAGGCGCGGAACTGCCGGCGACGGCCTCCGCCATTCCAGGAGTCACCTCGCCCAGCATGGCATTAGGGACGATAATGCCCAACGGCCCGACAATCACATCAACCCTGGACGCGTTATATACGACAGCGTTTTCCCCGCTCGCCCCTTCGTTCGCTCCGGCCTTAAGCATAACGGACGTCGCGAGGGCGTTTGTACCAAGCGCTAAAATCTCCAGGTTTTCGGGCAGGGCTTTCCGCAATTTCTCGGTAATATGTTTGCCTATGCCACCGCCCTGCCCGTCAATGACGGCAATGCGCATTAGAGCCTCTCCCCTCTTAGCCCCTAAGTATAGCATACGGTGCACAGAAAAAAAAGGAGACCTTGTATGGTCTCCCAAAATATGCTACTTATGTCGCCAGCTACCATTTTATACCCAGAATTGTCCACATTTTGTGGATAAACACTAGTGCCCCGTCTGTTGCCTTGTAAAACGCTGTAGTTTATTCTCCAGCTCAATAATTTGGCGGTTCTTCTGCAGAAGGCTCTGGGCAAACTGGTGATTTGTCCGTGAAAGTCGTTTGTTTTCCCTTTCGAGCCGCTCCTGGAACATAGCCTTCTCCTGTTCCATCCGCTCCAGCAAGTGCATCAGCACCCGCCGGCTCAAGCGGAGCTGCAAAAGCTTATCTTCCAGTTCCTGAACTCGCCTTTCCAGATGCTGAACATCCTTTTGCATCAACGGCCCTCCAAATACGCCCTTATCCTTAGTTTATGCCGCAGGGCGTTTGTTTAGACTTGGCGGGCTTGCTGCAAGGCTTTTACAACCGAATAGGGCACGGTGACCCCTCCCAGGCAGGCGTGATAGCCCCGCCCGTGATAGTCGGACCCCCCCGTAACAAGAAGTTCGAGACTCCTGGCTATCGCCAGGTAGTGCTCGACCATCTTTTCGTCGTGATCCGGATGGTAAACCTCAAGGCCCTTAAGGCCGGCCTCCATCAGGCATTCAATGATCCGGTCGTCGCCGACCGTTCCCGGATGGGCAAGAACGGGAACGCCGCCCGCCTCCAGGATCAGTTCCACCGCTTCCTGCGGCGCGAACTTCGATCTTGGGACATACCCGGGCCGGTTGCGGCCGATAAACCGCTCGAAGGCCTCGTCGGCGCTGGCGACAATGCCGAGACGCACCAACGAAGCGGCGACGTGGGGCCGCCCCAGCGTTCCGTCTCCGGCCTCGCGCAAAACGTCGGCCATTGTTATCGGCAAACCTATCGACTGCAACCTGGCCACCATTTTCTCGATGCGTATCGTCCGCGCATTCGCCAGGCTGTTCAGTCTTTCAAGAAATGCTTGATTCTTGAAGTCCACATAGTAACCAAGGACGTGCGCTTCCCGGGCGTTGAAATCGGTGTTGATCTCAACCCCCGGCACCACCTCGACGCTGTAGGCCGTGCCGAAGCTCAGCCCTTCCTCGACGCCCCGGACCGTGTCATGGTCGGTAATGGCTACAGCCCGGAGTCCCAAGAGCGCAGCCTGCCTTACGACCTCCTTGGGCTCCTTGCTTCCGTCCGAAGCGGTGGTGTGAACGTGCAAATCAACACTCAAGGTCAGCATCTACCCCAGGGTGTCCTTAATCAGGCGCATGAAGTTGCCCCCTAGTATTTTTTCAACTGCAGACGTTTTGTAGCCCCGCCTGAAAAGCCCCTGCGTAAAAAGCTCCAGGCGTGAGACGTCTTCCAGGCCCTCCAGCGCCTCCTCGAAACCGTCAAAATCGGAACCCAGGCCCAGGCAGTCCTCACCGCCGACCTTAACGAGGTGGTCGGCGTGGTCCAAGAGCCTCTCCAGGCAAGGTTTATGCTTATCGATAAAATCAGGGACAAAGGTCAGGCCGATTACGCCGCCGGCGCCCGCTACGGCGCGGATCTGCTCGTCGGAAAGGTTGCGGGGGTGGTCGCAAAGTTCCTTGCTGTTGGAATGAGAGGCCATGAAAGGCTTGGCGGAAGTGCGCACAACGTCCCAAAAGCCGGCTTCCGCCAGGTGAGACACGTCGACGATCATCCCAAGCCTGTTCATTTCGGCCACAACCTGCCGTCCGAAGTTTGACAGACCGCCGGCGCGTAGGCCCTCCCCGACTCCGTCGCCGATTTCGTTGCGCCCGTTCCATGTCAGGGTCAGCGCGCGCACCCCCAAACGATGCAGGATACGAAGGTTGGCCAGGCTGCCTTCCAGGGCTTCCCCCCCTTCAACGGCTAGCAGACAAGCCAGTTTGTTTTCCGCAAGGGCGTCAAGGACGTGACGGAAGGCTGTGACGTGGGCCACCCCGGGAGTGGGCAAAAGCTTTTCATAAAAAGCGTCTATAATCTCCAGCACCCTGTTCATGGCGCGGCAGCGGAAGCGGGGGTGGACAAAGGCCGCAAAAAACTGCACCTTGACCCCGCCCCGGCGCAGCCTGGGAAGATCAAGGTGACCTAAATGCTGTTGCTCTGCAAACTGTCGTGTGCCTTCCAAAAGGTTGATAAGGGTGTCACAGTGGGCATCAACAACTACACTGCCGTGGTGGAACGCATGCGCCTGTCGCACCCCGTCAGCTGAGTCGGAAAACAAAGAACCACTCCTAACTATCGCGGTTCCACGATCAATTTGATGGCCGTCCGCTCTTCACCATCAATGACGATGTCGGTAAAAGCTGGGATACAAATCAGATCCATACCGCTTGGAGCCACAAAACCTCTCGCAATTGCTATTGCCTTAACAGCCTGGTTTATGGCGCCCGCGCCGATGGCCTGCAACTCAGCGCTGCCCCTTTCCCGCAACACACCAGCCAGGGCTCCGGCAACAGAGTTTGGATTGGATTTTGCTGAAACCTTTAAAACATCCATCCTGTGACCTCCCTCGAAGACATCCAATGCTACGTCAGCTTCTGGGAAAGTCTATTCGCCGAAGCCCATAAAATTCCTTTTACCAAAATGGAAAAATTTAAATATTTGTGCGTAAACTTAGGATTTACAGTTTTTTAGGGACTTTGCTCGTTGATGCGGTAAACATTTACGGCCTTTCCTGACGACTGGTCAATATCCACCACCAAACCGTTAAACTGGACAGGTCCCCCGGCGACCTCAAAACGCGCGGGGAGCTGGGTCAAAAACCTGTCGATGACCAGCTCGCGTTTAACCCCGATGACCGAATCCCGGGGACCGGTCATCCCCAAATCGGTAATGTACCCCGTTCCCCCCGGCAAAATCCTCTCGTCCGCCGTTTGCACGTGCGTATGCGTCCCGACGACACAACTGGCGCGACCGTCGAGATACCAGCCCAAGGCGCACTTCTCCGATGTGGCCTCGGCATGGAAGTCGATAACGGCAACGGCCGTATACCTGGCCATTTCCGCCAGTATTGCATCGGCCTTGCGGAAGGGGCAGTCCAGGTCAGGCATGAAGACGCGGCCCGAAAGGTTGCCCACGGCAACCTTCGCGCCGCGCTTCGTGCTGAACACTCCGTAACCCACCCCCGGCGTGCCCGGAGGATAATTGGCGGGACGGATAATCCTGGGTTCTTCCTCGATAAAGTTGAGGATTTCTTTCTTGTCCCAAACGTGATTCCCCATCGTGAGTACGTTGATGCCGTAGCCGAAAAGCTCCTGAGCGACTTCCCCGGTCAGCCCGTTGCCACCGGCGGCGTTTTCGCCGTTGGCGATCACGAATTCGACGTCGAGCCGGGACACGAGCCGCGGTAAAAACTCCTTGACGGCCCGTCGTCCGGGGCGACCAACGATATCACCGATAAAAAGCAGGCGAACCAAGGATATCCCCCATCATCTATTTGGCGTACTCAACCACGCGGGTCTCGCGAATAATAACAACCTTGATCTGACCCGGATACTCGAGCTCGTTTTCAACCTTGCGCGCGATTTCCCTTACCAGGCGCACCGCCCCCAGGTCGTCAACCTTGTCGGGTTTGACCATGATGCGGATTTCCCGTCCGGCCTGAATGGCAAAGGCCTTATCGACGCCCGGGAAGGAATTCGCAATCTCCTCCAGCTTGGTAAGCCGTTTGATATAGGATTCCAGCGTTTCGCGGCGCGCCCCCGGCCTTGCGGCCGATATCGCGTCGGCGGCCTGAACCAGGACGGCCTCGATCGTCTTGGGTTCCTCATCCCCGTGATGAGCGGCGATAGCGTGAATGATCTCGGGGTGCTCCTTGTACTTCTTCGCCAGTTCCACGCCGATGGCCACGTGCGGTCCTTCCATTTCGTGGTCCACGGACTTGCCGATATCGTGCAGAAGTCCCGCCCGCCTGGCGATCTTGGCGTCGACCCCCAGCTCGGCGGCCATAAGGCCGGCCAGGTAGGCCACCTCCACCGAGTGTTTAAGCACGTTCTGGCCGTAACTGGTACGGTACTTCAACCGCCCCAGCAGCCTGATCAGATCGGGGTGCAGGCCGTGCACATTAGCGTCAAAGGCCGCCTGTTCTCCCGCTTCGCGAAGTTGGATCTCGATTTCCTTCTTGGCCTTTTCCACCATTTCCTCGATGCGCGCCGGATGGATACGGCCGTCCGCGATCAGCTTCTCCAGGGCCATCCTGGCGGTCTCGCGGCGAATGGGATCAAAACCGGAAAGGATAACCGCTTCCGGAGTATCGTCGATAATCAGGTCTATCCCGGTCAGCGTTTCAAACGCCCGGATATTCCGCCCCTCACGGCCAATGATACGTCCCTTCATTTCATCATTGGGCAGGGGAATGACGGCCACCGTTGACTCGGCCACGTGGTCGGCGGCACACCTCTGAATAGCCAGGGAAATGATCTCCTTGGCTTTCCGGTCCGCCTCGTCCCGGGCCTTGTTCTCCAGTTCTTTGATCAAAACCGCGATCTCCTGCTGCATTTCCTTTTCCACGTCACGCAACAGGATCGTTTTAGCCTCTTCCTTGCTTAGCCCGGAAATCCTTTCGAGTTCCTGAACCTCCTGCTGTAAAACGCGATTGAGCTCTTCCTTCAAGGCGCCTAGCTCCGCTTCCTTGCGGGAAAGGTTCTCTTCTTTCTTCTCAACGCCCTCTAGTTTGCGGTCGAGGGTTTCTTCCTTCTGCAGAAGACGCCTTTCCAGCCTCTGCAGCTCCGAACGCCGTTCCCGGTGTTCCCGTTCGACCTCGTTGCGAAGCCGCAGGACCTCTTCCTTGGCTCCCACCAGCGCCTCTCTCTTCTTATTCTCGGCTTCTCTCGACGCCTCTTCCAAAATGAGCTGGGCCTTTACTTCAGCTGCACCGATTTTGGACTCAGCCATAAACTTGCGCACCAGGTATCCCAGCGTGAAAAAGACGGCAGCTGCTATCAGAGCGATAATGACAGTGTTTTGGGGCATTGCTGCTACTCACCTCCTTGTTTCTTGTTTCTTGTTGCTTTTTCTTACATAACAAAAAAACCGAGGAAACCTCGGTCGAAAACGAATTGACACTAGAGAACCCGAAGAAACGCCGTCTTTTCTTCGGTTCCCGCCCATATTGGATTTGCGATCTATAAAAAACCAATAATGGTCAAGATGCCAATTCTATTTTCTCCCAAAGATATTTTATAGAGGACCAAGGGCACTGTCAAGCTATGTACACACAAGCAATTTATTATTGCTTGTATTTATGACTCTTTTCTCCAGTATTGCCATGATATTACCCGGCCTAAACATTGAAAGCCCTGTGCCAAAAGTGTCGGGGAGCCTTCTTTTTGCCAGCTTCTTACCGACGAAATTCAGGCACTGCCGAAGCCGGTGCCTATCTCCTCTCAGCTCTTGCCCGAGCACAAATCCGGATGTTATAATAGCATCGATGCCGAAGTGGCGGAACTGGCAGACGCACCGGACTCAAAATCCGGCGGGCCCTAAACCCGTGTGGGTTCGACTCCCACCTTCGGCACCAGTGAAATCAAGACTTCCCGGTTTCGGGAAGTTTTTTGTTTTGTTTCTTGAAAAGAAACTTGGACAACCGCCTTCCTCTGATCACCGGTTTCCCGACCATCACCCCGCCTGACGGTTGGCCCCTGCC
>NZ_JBQXEZ010000013.1:0-63611 GCF_052618305.1 Desulforudis sp. DRI-14
ACCCGTTCCCATCCCGAACACGGCAGTTAAGCCCTCCAGCGCCGATGGTACTGGGTATACCGGGAGAGTAGGTCGCCGCCGGAGCTAAAGATACAAAAGCACCCTGTAGAAAGACAGGGTGCTTTTGTTATTCTTAGCGTATATCGGGCTTTGAAAAGCGGCGCCTAGCATTTCGGAAGTGTGAAGTAAGAGGTCAGAGGCGGGTACTCGAAGGAATTCGCAAAGCGAATTCCAATCCCAGTTTCTCACTTCTAGCTTCCCACGACCCACCTTCTCATTTGCCTTCCGCGCCATGCGTGCTTTTGAACGCCCTCCGCGCTGCGCACTGTTGGAGTTAGGGGTCAGATCCACCGATTGTTACTCATGTGCCAGAAAATGGCACTATCTTTTTGTTTATTTAATTCCCTGCTGGCGAAGGGCCATTCCGATCCTGGGAATGAAATCCTTTTTCCGCGACATAACTTGGGGTACGAAGCATTTGCCTCTTTCGCATTTTACGCCGAAGGCTTTCTCCACGATTTCTCTCTCTCCCTCGACCCAGATTTCTTCCCCCTTCTTCGAAAGCGGGTTGGTGATAAGGAGGACGACCAGGTCGTAGCCGCCGCTCCGGCAAAGCTGCCGCATCTCAGTTCTGATTTCTTTTTCCCGGCTGGCGATCTCCGCTTCATCCAGGACCATGATCTGGTTAACCCCGATCTTCTTGTTCGCCAATAAGTACTCCTTAAAATCCTGCGTGACGATTTCCCGTGCCGATGTCCCCTTGGTGGTTATGCTCACCGATAAGAGTTCCTTCCCGAACTCCGCCAGGTTAAGCCCGGTTACGGCGCCCAGGCGGTGAGCCATCTCATAATCCTTTTCCGTAGTGGTGGAAAGGGTCAGGAGCAGAGTATCCGACAATATCCCCGCAAGGAGAGCGCCGGCAATCTCAGGAGCTATCTCCATCTGGTGCAGGCACAACTGGTAGGCCACAATGGTGCAGGTGCTCCCGACTGGTTCGTTGTAGACATGAATCGGTTTGATGGTGGAGATGTCGCCCAGCCGGTGATGGTCGATGATCTCCAGGATATCAGCCTGTTCGATGTCCGGCACAGCCTGGGAAATCTCGTTGTGATCCACCAGGATCACGCGTTTTTGAATGGGATCAAGCAAGTCGCTCCGGGTGATGATGCCGATTAAGCGGTCGTCTTCATCAAGGACCATGGTGCAGCGGCACTCTGACTCGAGCACCAATTCCTTAACCTTTGTTATGGGGGTCCTGAGCCTGACCGTGGGAATCCTTCGGGACATTATGGTTGAAGCGGGCAGGCAGAGCATCATCAACTTGGCCGTGCTCAGGGTACGATATGGCGAACTGATCACCAGGACGCGCTCTTGCCTGGCAAGCTCCAGGACATCCTCGCTGACCGGATGGTCGCCGGTGATAATCAAAGCGGAGCATCCTGCTTTGATCATGTCGATCTGAACGTCCGACCGGTCTCCCAAAATAACGATGTCTCCCGGTTTAGCCCTTTTGAGCGTGGTTTCCCTCCGGGATGCGGCGACAAAGACGTCGCCTGAGAGGGCGGATACCTTCCCCGTGTTGGCAAGAACTTTTCCTTGCAGGGCCGAGACAAGCAGGCTCAACTGCACCGGGCTTACAAACAGGCCCTCTATCTCAATCCTTTCCGCAAAGAACAGTGCCAGGTCCAAGGAGTGCACTATTCCCAGCAGCCTGTTGTCGGTGTCGACCACCGGGAGACTGCGGATGTTCCTGTTTCTTATCAGGTGGGCTACGTCCAGGAGCGAGTCCTCGGGCGAAACGGAGATGGGTTTGCTGAGGTCCATATCGGCTACGGTAGCCGCTACGCTGTCTATCCGCATGGGGGGTTCAAGGCCGAACCTTTCCAAGATGAAAGCCGTTTCCTGATTCAACGGTCCGGTCGCGCAAGGGACGTACAGGTGGGTCTCGTCCAGCAGGTTTTTAAAGTAGGCGTACCCGATCGCCGCACATACCGAATCGCTGTCGGGAGAACGGTGGCCGATAACCAGAACGCGGCTGTTTTTCACTGAAAAACCCCTCTTTCGAAGGCTTTAATGGCTTGGGACTTGTAAGGCAAACTTGAGAGCGCCGTAGTAATATCGAATTCTGGATGGGTTCCTGCATGTCCTTCCCCTAGAGTAAAAATTTGGGTTTTTCTTTTATGCATGAAATGATTGTTCCAAACAGTAACAGGTTCTGTCCGGGCTACGTGATACGGTAAAGCCACTTCGTCAGGAGAGTGGGAGGTGAAGAGAAACTGAGCGAATTAGGGATCATGGTTCGCCGGGCAAGGAAAAGCAAGGGGTTAAGCCAGGCGGCGCTGGCGCGCGCCGTCGGCCTTACGCCCCAGTACATCTCCGACATCGAGCGGCGGAGAGCCTTCGGCTTCTACCACACCCTGCAGCCGGTTGTCCACGCAACTCGAACTTTATGGACAGACTGCTCTCGACAAATCGGGGCGAGACAGACCGGGACGGGGGTATGCCGGATGGTAACGGTTAAAGGCGGTACGGCTGCAACCGTGAAACATCCTGCGTTAATGCCAGGGGCTGCCCGGCCCCTGGTTTTTCAACGGCCTCCCAGGGCAGTGTTTACGCAAGGTCCTGCTCGTGCTAATATAGCTATGGGGTAGTATAGGAACCTGTAGGGGGTAGCCCAGTGGCTGACAACCATTTAGTTGAAAAACTTACGGGTTGGCTAGACGAGCAGGCCGGAAAGGCGGGAGCGGAGGGTTTTGTTGTCGGGTTGAGCGGGGGTATCGACTCGGCGGTTGTGGCCGGGCTTTGTAAACGGGTCAGGCCGCGGCATACCCTTGGCGTAATCATGCCATGCTACAGCGACCCGGGGGACGAAAAAGACGCCAGGCTTGTTGCCGAATATTTTGGGATCCCCTTTAAAACCGTTTGCCTGGACGAGGTCTTCAGGCAATTCCTTAACGTTCTCGATGTTGAGGATTTTGACCCTGCGAAACAGGATCTCCCTGTAGTTAATATCAAGCCCCGGCTCAGGATGACTGTTTTGTACTTCTATGCCGCCCGGCGCAAGTATCTTGTCGTGGGCACCAGCAACAGGGCGGAAATAATGGTCGGGCACTTCACCAAGTACGGTGACGGAGGCGCGGACTTGCTGCCGCTGGCCAACCTGGTTAAAAGGGATGTCCGCGGCCTGGCGGAGAAACTGGGGGTTCCCCGCAAGATCATCGAAAGGGCGCCTTCCGCCGGACTGTGGTACGGGCACAACGACGAGATCGAACTGGGCGTAACGTATGACCAACTGGATCATTACCTGCTTACTGGAGATGCCGATCAGCCGGTTAGGGAGACGATAGAAAAACTTATCAGGAACAGCGAGCATAAAAGAAGGCTGCCTCTTGTTCCTCCGGTATTTTAGCTTTCGGACCTCTTGAGGTGAAGAGATGGCCGGTCATTCCAAGTGGGCGAACATTAAAAGAAAAAAGGAAAAGGTAGACGCTCAGAAAGGGAAGATTTTCGCCACCCTGTCCCGCGAGATTATGGTTGCCGCCCGCGAGGGAGGAGGAGACCCTGACGCTAACTTTCGCCTGAAGGCGGCTATCCAGCGGGCGCGTGAGGCCAATCTGCCCAATGAAAACATCCTGCGCGCCATTGAGAAAGGCGTGGGCGGCGGCGCCGGCGACGGCTACGAAGAGGTAATGTACGAGGGCTATGCCCCTGCGGGTGTCGCGGTTATGGTCCGCGTCCTTACCGACAACCGGAACCGTACCGTTCCCGAGTTAAGGCACGTCTTCTCCAAATACGGCGGCAACCTGGGCGAATCAGGCTGTGTATCCTGGTTGTTCGAGCAAAAGGGCGTTTTCCTGATTGGTCGCGAGAAAGCCGGCATGGACGAAGACGAGCTTATGCTTATGGCTCTCGAAGCCGGGGCTGATGATTTCGAAAGCAGTGACGACGGGTACGAGATAGTTACGACGCCGGATAACTTCGTCAGGGTGCGCGACGCCCTGAATGCGCACGGCGTGCCTGTGGAAAGCGGCGAACTAACCTACGTGCCGATAACCTCGGTTCCGCTTGAGGGAGAGGATGCCGACCGGGTCATGCGCCTTATCGATAGGCTTGAGGAACTTGATGACGTCCAGGAAGTCTATTTCAACGCCGAGATCAAATAAGGAGACAGGACCGCCAAAACCCGGCGGTCCTTTTGACATGTATTCCTGCAGCCCTGTTTGGAAACAATTAGTTAGAAAAGAAAGTTAGGCTGGGGGAAAAAATGTCCAAGCGCCTATGTTACTTGCTTATTATCGTAGGGGTGCTCCTCATCGGCAGCGGCGTGTATGCGGCAAGTGATACCGTACAGACCTTTCTCGCCGCCGACACCGTTAAGAGAGACACCCACGTGGTCCAGGAAGAGGTTTTTGTCTGCAACGATACAGAGACCGTCTATCAGGGACCCGCACCGCTCGAACTGGTTGGTTTAGGCACGGCCGATCTCCTTAAGCGATACCCGGCTGAAGACGGCTGGACCCTGGCAGTGGATCTGCCGCACAAGCTCGTTATGCGCCATAGAGTGCAGGGGTTTTGCCTGACGCACGCCTCCTACCGGCACATCGGCGACAGCGAGGGGTTTGTAGCCGTTTACGAGGGTCCTCTCGGCTATGACCAGCATCTGCTGACAGTGACCAGGATTCTGGTTGAGCAATTGCCGCCCGAAATGTGCGAAAACCTTGCCCGGGCCCGGCGTTTTCAGGACCTGGACGAGGCTGCCCGCGACGAAGTACGCCGTGCGCTCGAGTTCACCGACGAGGGCTCGCTGAACGCTGTCTTGGAAAATATGGATGAACTGCAGGATTAGCATGCCCACCGTCGAATAGGAGTTCCCGAGGAGGGAGACAGCTTGATCATTCTGGGCCTGGATCCGGGTATCGCCTTGACCGGGTACGGCGTGATCAGTGTCCAGGGGAACTCGTATCGGGTTTTGGCCTATGACGCTATCGAGACACCCTCTCGTCTAGCCCATCCCTTGAGGCTCAAACTCTTGTTTGGTACGTTAAAGAGTCTCTGTCATAAATACCAGCCCCGGGAAGCGGCCATTGAACAGCTGTTTTTCAGCCGTAACGTCAGTACAGCGTTCACCGTTGGTCAAGCCCGGGGTGTCGCGCTTTTGGCGGTTGCCGAAGCGGGCGCCGAAGTCTTCGAGTATACGCCCCTCCAGGTTAAAAGCACGATCACAGGCTCGGGGCGCGCCTCGAAGCAGCAGGTACAGTTCATGGTACGGGCCCTCCTGGGCCTGCCGGCCGTCCCGAAGCCCGACGATGTCGCCGACGCGTTGGCTATCGCCATCTGCCACTGCCACTTGAGGGGGTCCGTCTTGAAGTGATAGCCTTTGTAGAAGGCCGTTTGCTTGGTCACGACGGCGAGTCTGTCATCGTGCTCGTCAACGGCCTGGGTCTCCGGGTGCAGGTTTACAGCGACATGCTGAACCGCCTGCCTTCGGCGGGCGCAACGGTATCTTTTTATACCCACCTGGTGGTCAAAGAAGACGCTTTCGAGTTATACGGCTTCGCGAACGAGGCTGAACGGGAGACCTTCCTTAAACTGTTGGGAGTGGGAGGAGTGGGCCCGCGGCTGGCCCTGGCCGTGGTCGGCTGCCTGGGGACGCAGCGTTTCTGGTCAGCGGTTTTACAGGAAGACGCCGTGACGCTGGCCACGGTTCCTGGTATTGGCAAGAAGACCGCTCAGCGGATGATCGTTGAATTGAAGGACAGAGCCGAAAGACTGGCGTTTACCGTTTCTGAGGCAATGGATGAGGCCGCCGGCGGGATGGATGACGCCCTGGCGGCCCTGACAAGCCTGGGATACACCGCGCGGGAAGCGGCGGAGGCCCTGACCGTGGCCAAAAAGGATGTTGCTAAGGGGCCTGGCGTGGCCGAACTGGTAACGGCAGCCCTAAAGGTTCTGGGCCGGAACAGGTGCTAAGCATTCAGCGTTCGGCATTCAGCAGTTGAGCATTAAATACTCAAGGTGCAACGCTCATTCCGAGTGCTGAGCGCTGAGTGCCTAATGCTGATTTAGGGGGTAGCTCGTGGATCAGGAACGCATCGTTGCGGCACAACAGGGACAGGATGACGGGGACGAGACCTCTTTCCGGCCCCGCTCCCTAAGGGAGTTCATCGGTCAAACCCAGGTGCGGGAAGCGCTTGGACTCTTCATTCAAGCGGCGAGGGAGCGCCAAGAGTCTCTTGACCACGTGTTGCTTTCCGGGCCTCCCGGGTTGGGGAAGACCACTCTGGCGCACATTATCGCCAGGGAACTGGGTTCGGACATCCGGATCACCTCCGGGCCGGCGATCGAGCGTCCGGGCGACCTGGCCGCCATTTTGACCAATCTCAGTTCCGGTGATATCTTATTTATTGACGAAGTCCACCGCTTGAACCGTTCTGTCGAAGAGATCCTTTACCCGGCGATGGAAGACTTCGCCCTGGATATCGTGATCGGGAAGGGCCCGGGGGCGAGGTCGCTGCGCCTTACGCTCCCCAGGTTTACGCTCGTGGGAGCGACGACCAGGACCGGGATGCTCACATCCCCGTTGCGTGACCGGTTCGGCGTGATCCAGCGGCTGGAGTACTATACGCATGAGGAATTAACGGCGATTGTCCTGCGCGGCGCGAGTATCCTGGGAGCGAAGATCGAGCGGGAAGGGGCGGTGGAAATCGCCCGGCGGTCGCGGGGCACCCCGAGGGTGGCAAACCGTATTCTGAAGAGGGTACGGGATTACGCCCAGGTCCGGGGTGAAGGAATCATAACCACCGAGATCGCCCAGGAAGCGCTCGACTTTCTGGGCGTCGATACGCTCGGACTGGACGGGTCCGACAGGCGCCTGCTCCGGACACTTATCGAAAAATTCGGCGGCGGCCCCGTGGGACTGGACACCCTGGCGGCGGCGACCAGCGACGAGGCCGTTACCCTCGAAGATGTGTGCGAGCCGTACCTGCTGCAGATAGGCCTGCTCGCGCGGACGCCCCGGGGGAGGGTGGCAACGATGGCCGCCTACCGCCATCTGAAACTGAAGCCTTCCGAAAACAAACAGCAGGAGAGCCTTTGGTAGCCGGGTAGTGATGGACATGAAGAAGGTCTTAGTGCACATCTGCTGCGGACCGTGCGCGATCTACCCCGTGGATGCCCTTCGAGAAAGAGGATTTGAAACCCACGGGTATTTTTTTAACCCGAACATTCATCCTTGCACCGAGTACGAGAAACGCAAAAAAACGCTGCAGGATTACGCCGAGAGGATCGCCCTCCCCGTCGTTTACGCAAAGGAGTATCCTATCGAGGAATACTTCCGGCACGTGGCTTTCCGGGAGGCCGAGCGCTGCCGTCTCTGTTACACCATCCGCCTGCGCCAGGCGGCCGGCATCGCCAGGCACGGCAAGTTCGACTGTTTTACGACCACCCTCCTGGTAAGCCCGTACCAGAAACACGAATTGATCCGTGAGGTGGGCGAGGCCGCGGGGAGGGAGTTCAATATCCCGTTTCATTACGAAGATTTCCGCACCGGGTTCAAGGAAGCCACGACGCGCTCGAAGGCGATGGGCATGTACCGCCAGCAGTACTGCGGTTGTATCTTCAGTGAAATGGAACGCTACAGGAGAAAGGATGATGAACGATAAATGGAAGTGTTCAACACTCTGGGGCGCTTTGTGCTTATTACAGGATTCTTGTTGGTCATCGTGGGCGGGCTGATGCTCCTGGCGGGCAAGATCCCGGGAGTCGGCAGGCTGCCTGGCGACATTTTCGTGCAGCGGGGGAACTTCACGTTCTACTTCCCGGTGGTAACCGGCATTATTATCAGTATCATCATCACGGTCCTGTTAAACCTGTTTCTCGGGTTGCGGCGATAGGATGGATTTAGCAGTTGGCAGTCAGGTCAAAAGCCAAAAGTCAGAGCTGGAAGTTGATTGATAAATGCTGAAAATCTTGACAGTCAGGCACATAAACCGCTGCATCGGGTGCTACTCCTGTATGCTGGCGTGCGCCCGCATTGTTTATAACGACTATTCCCCTGCGCGAAGCGCCATCCAGATTCGCACGCGCGGCGGCATGCAGAGCAAGCTGGGGGCGGACATTTGCATCGGCTGCCTGGATGCACCCTGCGCTGCGGCCTGCCCGACGGGGGCTTTGAAGCCCCGTCCCGGCGGCGGAGTCCTTTATGCCCGGGGCAAGTGTGACGGCTGCGGGGCTTGCCGGGACACCTGCGTGGCGCGGGTGATCAGGATGGACCCGGAAACCGGCAAGGCCATCGTTTGCATCCAATGCGGCACCTGCACCCGTTACTGCCCGCATCACATCCTGGCGATGGAGGAACGGCCCGCGGCCGGCGAGGGGGTTGGGACCGTTGAGTAGCCCGGAAACCAAGAATGTGCTGGAGGTCGATCTAACGGCACAGCACTGGAAGCGCACAGCACGCGGCGACCTCGCCGCTCACCTGGGCGGGATCGGCCTAGCGAGCGGGTTGTTCCTTGAAGAGCTCAGGGCTTCCAGGGATGTTGACCGGACTTTCGTACTGGCCGTCGGGCCCCTGAGCACGATCTTCCCCCTGGCGACCAAAACGGCGGCCGTTTTCCGTTCCCCGCTGACCGGAGAATGGGGGGAAAGCTATGCCGGGATGCGCCTGGCGATGGCGCTCCGTTTTGCCGGGTACGACGCGGTGGTGGTGCGCGGACGGAGCGAACGGCCGATTTACATCACTATTTCTTCCGCAGGGGTGCGGTTCCATAACGCCACGGCTTTATGGGGCCTGTCGGTGGAGGAAGCGGGCCGGCGCTTGCGCGAATGGGAGCGGGGTCGCGGGCACCGGAGCACGATGCGCATCGGCCCGGCGGGGGAAAAGGGGATCGCGTTTGCCGGCGTCAACGTCGATACCTTCCGTCATTTCGGGCGCCTGGGCCTCGGCGCCGTGATGGGGGGTCAGAACCTGAAGGCCGTCGTGGTGATCGGGGAGCAAAGCCAGCCCATCCCGAACGCCAGGGAGTACCGGAAGGTTTACGACGACATCTACAGGCGGGCCGTGACCACCGATGTCATGCGCAAGTACCACGACCTGGGAACGGCCCAGAACGTGCTCCACCTCAACGAACTGGGGGCGCTGCCCACCCGCAATCTGCGATACGGGAGCTTTGAGCATGCGGAAAAAATCAGCGGCGAGGCTTTTGCCAGGGAAACGCTGATCAGGAAGCTTTCCTGCGCGGGCTGTCCGGTCGGCTGCATTCACGTGGGCCTGTACCGCCGCGAGTTCGCCGAGGGTTACGAATACGAAAGCGAGACCCTGGCGTACGACTTCGAATTGATCTACGCCCTGGGATCTTTCCTGGGCCTATCCCGGACGGCCGACGTCTATGCCCTGATTGACCGGGTGGAGCAGTACGGCCTTGACGCCATCTCCAGCGGCGTGGTCATGGGCTGGGCGACCGAGGCCCTGGCCAGGGGGATCGTCTCCAGGGAAGAACTGCAAACCGATCTGGCTTTCGGGGAAGTCAAGGGCTATCTTGAATTTCTCGACAGGCTGGTGGAGCAGTCCAACGACCTTTACCGCACGCTGGGGAGGGGGTTGCAGTATGCCGTCGGACGGCTGGGAGGAGAGGATTTCGCCTGCCTGCACGGTGGGCTGGAGATAGCCGGTTACCATACCGGTTACGGGGCGCTGCTGGGGCACTCCCTGGGGGCTAGGCATTCCCACCTTTGCAACGCCGGGTATGCTTTGGACCAGGATCCCGAGCTGAGCAAACGCCCGGAAGAGATGGCCGGTAAGCTCATTGCCGAGGAAAAGTGGCGCAATGTGCTCAACAGCCTTTGCATCTGCCTCTTTGCCCGGAGCATCTACGACCCCCCTACCGTCAGGGCGGCCCTCAACGCGGTGGGGATCGCGCTGGAAGAAGCTGATCTCCAGGCCTTGGGAGACTGCATTTTCAGCCTCAAGCTTGAAGCCAAAAGGCTGCTCGGCTTTGACTGGCGGGGAATCACGTTCAGCAAGCGGTTTTTTGAAACACCGACTCCGCAAGGCCGGCTAAGCCTTGATGTCGTGCAAAAGCTTTATGCGCAGTATTTGAGAGGGATCGGAAAAGACTAGCGCTGGCCGGATTTGACGCTTCATCGCTGATGATTTAATTTATACCTTATGGTTGATTTATTCTGGGTTTTGTAATTCTGGCTCCTATAGTAATTTTTTGCAGGGATAACCCTATCTCCCGGCGAAGTAATCCGACGATTACGCGGGGGGAGGGTACCGCTTGAGGGTAAGGTTGATTATCTTAGTGACAGGGATAGTTGTCGCCTGTCTTTTCTTTTTTACAGTTGCCGGCTTCGCCGGCGAGGAGGGAGGCGAGCCTGTCATCCGTGTAGCTCTTTTAGAAAATGCGGAAAGCGCTACTTTTAAGACCGACGGTTCTTATCTCCTGCTTAACGGCGCGTCCGGCGAAGTTATAGGCAAACCTGAATCCGGTGAAACCTGGCAAGTCCAATATAACAACGGAAAATACAAGGTTTTAAAGGACGGCAGCCAGGACGGCGTTTTTTCGGGCCCTTTAGCCCTTAGCGCCGGCCGGGGCGCCGAGGTCTCGGTGGTTGCCTCGGGCGGCCGCACGTCGACGGCCCTGGTGGGGGAGGGAACCGAGGTTCTTACGGCGGGAGAGCTCAGAGCCCGCCTGGCGAAGGGATCTTTTTCAGTGGCGTCTGCGGGTGGCACGTCTACTATTTCAGCAGGAAGCAGCCAGCCGTTTTTTGTGCTGCAAACGGGCAATGAATGGAGGAGGTTCCGGGGCGACCTCCATCTGTCGTCGACAGGGACCGGCCTGCTCGCCGTCAACAAGGTGCTTCTGGAGCAGTACCTTTACAGCGTGGTGCCCAGTGAAATGCCCTTCAGGGAAGCCGAAGCGCTGAAGGCCCAGGCGGTGGCCGCCCGCTCCTACGCTTTGGGGTCGTTGGCCGGCAGCGCCGCTCGGGACTACGACGTTTTGGCGACCGAGATGAGCCAGGTCTACCGCGGTATGGACTGGGAAAACCCGGCCTGCACGGCGGCGGTGGAGGCGACGAGGGGCCAGGTTTTGCGGTCCTCCGGCGGGGAAATTGTCATGGCTTTTTTCCACTCCTCCAGCGGGGGATACACCGAGAATTCCGAAGACGTCTGGACGCAGGCCATTCCTTACATCAGGGCCAAAAAAGACGATTTTGACTGGAACCCCGTGCACTACAACTGGACGGTCACTTACGACCTCAGCCAGTTGGTTGATAACCTAGCCAAAAAGAAGTACAGTCTCTTTACTGTCGACGACATTCAAGAGGTGGAGCGCACGGCAACAGGCACGCGGGTTAAAAAGATCCTTGTTACCGGGCGGGAAATCAACGGCCGGCAGGTTTCCTACGAAATATTCAACGCCGACCGGGTCAGGTCGGCTTTCGGTCTAAAAAGTTCTTATTTCACAATGACCAAAAGTTTTGACGCCTCCGGAAAACTGGTTAGTGTGACTTTTAACGGCAACGGCTGGGGGCATGGGCTTGGCATGAGCCAGTACGGCGCTTACGGTATGGCCAAGGCGGGGTACACCTACCGCGATATTCTAAGCCATTACTACACTAATGTCGAGATTGTGCAGGAGTACACAAGTTAAACCATTAAGTTCCAGTAAACAGTATAATTTTACACCCCGGTGTTAATACATTAATACCGGGGTGTTGTTTTGTGGCGGAAATACCACATATTTTACCGATTTTGCAATCATTTGCGGCTAGCTCGGGCGTATGGCTACAGCACTTTGCGGTATCGCATCCCCTGTGCGCGCCGGATATCCTGGCCCGGATGGGGACAGGAAGAGACTTCGAGCTCCGGCGGCTGGCCTTGAGACATAAGCGTTGCCCGAAAGGGGTTCTCATCCTTTCCACCGAGCAGGAAGACAGCCGGCTGAGGCGAACGGTGGCCGAAAATGCCGGTTGCCCGCCGCACATTCTGACGAAACTGTCCAGGGATACCTGCAACTCGGTGCGCGAGGCTGTCGCCGTAAACCTGTCAACTCCGCCGGTGTCTTTGAGCGAGTTGGCTTGCGATCCAAGTATCCGGGTCCGGCAGCTGGTGGCGGCCAACCCGTCCATCCCCGTCGAGGTGGTTGACCTCTTGATGGAGTGCGGCGAGGAGTACAACCTTTTGGAGTTTCTTGCCGGAAACCCGGTTTGCCCCGGTGACGTTCTGGAGAGTCTTGCCGCTTTAAACTGCTTTTCCCTCCGCCTGGCTGTCGCCGGTAACCCCTCGGCGCCGGGCGAGGTCTTGAGGATGATCGCGGCTAAAAGGATGCCGCTGGGAACCCGGGTTATGTATATCGATTACTATTCCAGGGCGGCTTTCCCTCCTAACACTGACCAGTCCGTTTTAGAGAGGGTCGCCCGGAATCCTTCCTGCCCCGCGGATTTACTCGCCGACATGGCGCAGGACGAAAGCGGGCGGGTCCGGGGGGCTGTTGCCAGGAGCCCGAATTGTCCCAGAGCGCTTCTTTTGGAGCTGTCCTTCGACGGTGACGAATGGGTGAGGGCGGGAGTGGCGGAAAACCCCAATACGCCCCGGAAAATCCTTGAAAACCTGGGCGGCGATAAGGATGGCGGCGTACGCGCGGGCGTAGCCGCCAACCCGCGCACGCCCGAACAGGTTCTGGATGCGCTGGCCGGCGATAGCGACGCCAACGTACGCTTTCGCCTCAGCGAAAACGCCGGTTGTCCGGCGACCACGGTCGGCACCCTGCTCCTGGATAGTTACAGAACGATACGCCTGCGCGCCCTGGTACACCCCAACTGCACGGACGAGGTGGTCAGAGTTAAAGCGCTGGAGATATGCTCGAAGGCGTTTACCGGGGATGTCGCCGCAGTGTTGCGGGATCTCGCGCATCATCCCGGTTTTCCGTCGTTTCTCAGAACGATAGTCGACTTTGACAGGAAGGTGCAGCCATGAATACAGTCCCTGCTTCCTTGACGCCATACGCCGCCAAGGAACTGTTGACTTTCATCAACAGCACGCCGGCGAAGCGCAGCGTGCTCCTGCTCGGCCCGCCCGGGATCGGCAAGAGCGTGCTGGTAAAGGAAGCTGCGGCAGAAATTGCTGGAGCATCCGGAAGAATTCTTGTAGAATACAAAAGACAGCGATTTGAGGGGATCAGCCTCGAAGAAGTATACAACCGGCCCGACAGGTATTTTGTTTTTGTGGACCTGCGGCTTACCGAGACGGAACCCGTGGACCTGATGGGGCGCCCGATCACGGTTTCTGTTGCGGGGCGCAAACAGCTTGTCTATCATCCCCCGCAATGGGCCGTCCTGCTCAACGAAGTCCCGGGAATCCTCTTCCTGGACGAATTAACTAATGTACAGCGCCCCGATGTTTTGGCCGCGGCCTACAAGCTGATTCAGGATAAGGCCGCCGGGTTTACGGCCTTTCATCCCGACGTGCATGTGGTGACGGCCGGTAACAGCCCTGAAGAGAGTTCGCTGGCCAACCTGCTGCCCGCACCCTTGCTAAACCGCGTCTACCGCATTGCGGTGGAACCGCCGCGCGTTCACCAGTGGATCAGGTGGATGAGCGTCAACAGCCGGAAGTGCGATGAGAAAGTTTTTGCCTATCTTCTGCGGTTCCCCGACGATTTCTGCAGGGTCCCCCGGGAAGGCGAGACGCTGGAAGGCTACCCGACACCGCGGAGTTACACCTTCCTGGCGCAGGACCTCGTCAAGGCGGTGGAAGCGGGCCTCGACGGGTCGGCGATCCGCACCTTGTGCCTGGCCGCCCTGGGCAGTGAGGTCGGCGAAAAGGTCTTTGCTTTTTGGCAGAACCCGGTTCCGTCTTACGAGGAGATGCTGGATGATCCAGCGATGTTTAACCGGCTCGGCATCGATGAGCGCTACATCGCCGTGGTGGTCATCGGGCAAGGGCTGACGAGCGGGGTCAGGGCCATTGCCGAAAAATGCAGGCCCGCGGCGGATATTCCCAGAGCCAGAGCGTTGGTCCGCCCCCAGGCCTTGTCGGCGGTTGACCTTTTGGAGACAGTGGCCGGCCAGAGCAAGGAGTACCTCAGCCTGCTGTGGTTTATCATCGCCAACCGCCTCGATGCCCCCTGGAACGCCGCCCTCTACCTCGAATTGTGCGCGCACTCCGATGTCGTGATGGAGGTTTATTCAGCCGTCGGGGATCTTTTAAGGTAGGTGACCCGGATGCACAAGGTCCTCAGCGAGATGCGCAAAGACCTGGAAAACATCAAAACCCTGCTGTTTCTGCGGGCGCCGTTTCTGGGCATTCTCCTGCACAAAATGCGCATTGTGCTTAACGGCGAGGTGCCGACCATCGGAGCGACGACATCCGGTGAGGTACTGGTCAATCCGTTTTACTGGTCGCGCATTGACGAAACCGAAGCCAAGACGTTTCTTCTCCTGCACGAAGCCCTGCATCTCGGCTTTCGCCATCCCTGGCAGCTCGACGGGAAGGACGTGGATGCCTGGAACCTGGCCGTGGACGCGGTAGTTAATGAAATGCTGTTTCACCACGGCTACGCTAAGGCGCCGAGGAAGCCGATAACGGCGCACACCATCCATGGGATGCTGAAGGAACGGGGTGTCGAGGTAAGCATTGAAGAGCTCCGCAAATCTTCGGCAGAGCAGATTTACAAATTGCTGGTCGACGCGCAGGACGATCCCGGGGCGTGCCGGAATGTGCTGCAGGAGCAAAAGGACCTGCTGGTCCGCCGGCCCGACACCGGCGGCGATGTCGTCCAGGACGGGGCAATGAGCAATCAGGACCCCGGAGAATACTGGCGTACGGCACTGGCGGAGGCCCTGGTCACCGCCCGTCAGGCGGGGCTCCTCCCCGCCGACATCGAGCGCCATGTTGATGCTTCGCTGACAACTGTTGTAAACTGGCAGAGACAGCTGAGGGGCAGCTTGCAGGAGGGAACCGGCCGTACCGTGGTTACGACTTGGCACCGTTCCTCCCGGCGTTATGCAAGCCTGCCGGGGATCAAACGGCTCGGAGTCCAGACGATCTGGGTGCTCCTAGACTGCTCGGGGTCGATAACGGATGAAGTGCTGAGCCGGTTCGTCGGCGAGGTCTATTCCCTGGCCAGGGCCTTTAACTGTAACTTAAAGGTCATTCCGTGGGACGCCCGGGTTTACCCGGTGGTCGAGGTGCGCACCCCGTCGCAAGCGCGGCTTAAGATACCAAAAGGTCTGAGAGGAGGCGGCGGGACGGTCTTGAAGCCGGCGCTTCTGGAAGCGAGCCGCATGGTCAGGCTGCAGGACATCGTCGTCGTTTTCTCGGACGGCCACATCTGGGACGACAGGGATGCGGCTACGCTTGATATCTACCGCCGGCTGGCCAGACGCGCGGCCAGGATGGTCTTTGTGACGACGGACAAACTGCCCGACCTACCTAGAACCAGGGTCATCGAAATGCATTAGGGTTGCTGTCTGCCGATTTGGCATTAAACATTAATCTTTAGGACCCAAAGAGTTGCAGCAGGTTTTTTCTCCTTGCACGTTATCCTACGGCTTAAAGCCTACAGCCGTTCTTAGGGGGTTGTTATGCGACTGCAGGACTTTGACTATGAACTGCCGGAAAGATTAATCGCCCAGGAGCCTTTAGAGCGCAGGGACGCCTCGAGGCTCATGGTTGTACATCGCCGCACGGGTGTTATCGAACACCGGCTGTTCCCCGAGATTGTTGCCTACCTCCAAGCGGGCGACCTCATGGTCGTTAACGAGACCAAGGTCTTGCCGGTCCGTTTGTTCGGAAGGAAGAGCAAAACGGCGGGCCGGGTGGAGGTCCTCTTGCTCCACCCGACCGGCCCCGACCGCTGGGAGTGCCTGGTCCGGCCCGGCCGGAGACTCCAGCCTGGGGCGAGGGTCGAGTTCGGCCCCGAATTGCTGGGAGAAGTTGTCGCCCGGACGCCCTCGGGGGGCCGGGAGATTGTCTTTATGTATGAGGGGTCCTTTGAATCCGTACTTGCGCGTGTGGGGCACGTACCCCTTCCGCCGTACATCAGGAAACCCTTGGGCAACGCGGAGAGATATCAGACCGTATACGCGCGTAGCCCGGGTTCAGCCGCCGCGCCCACGGCGGGGATGCACTTTACGCCGGAGTTGCTGGAAACGCTCCGGACCAAGGGCGTGCAAATCGCCTCCGTGGTCCTGCACATCGGGCTGGATACCTTCCGCCCGGTTAAGGTGGACGACATCTCCAAGCACGAGATGCATACGGAGTATTACGCCGTCCCGGAGGGGACAAGCCTGGCGGTCAATGCGGCGAAGCGGGAAGGGCGGCGGGTTGTCGCCATCGGCACGACCAGTACGCGCTGCCTGGAGAGCGCCGCGGGAGAGGACGGGCTGGTCCGCGCGGGCACGGGTTGGTCAAACCTCTTTATCTATCCCGGGTACCGCTTTAAGGCTGTCGACGCGCTGGTCACCAATTTCCACCTGCCCCGGTCGACGCTGTTGATGATGCTCAGCGCCTTCGCCGGGCGCGAGTTGATCCTGCAGGCTTACGCCGAGGCGGTGAAACGGGAATACCGGTTCTTCAGCTTCGGCGACGCGATGCTGGTTGTGTAGGGCCACTGAGTGGCCCGGCATTGGGCGTTAGGCGCTGGAGTTATCTACCAAGTTCAACTAGACACACTGACGATTGGGAGCGCACATGACCATCAAGTTCGCCGTTTTAAAACAGGACAAGGATACCGGGGCGCGGCTGGGATTGCTTAAAACCCCGTACGGCGAGGTGGAGACGCCCGTCTTCATGCCCGTCGGCACGCAGGCCACCGTCAAGACGATGACCCCCGAGGAAGTACGAGACTTGGGAGCGCGGATCATCCTGTCCAACACCTACCACCTTTACCTTCGCCCGGGGCACGAACTCATTCGTGAGGCCGGAGGATTGCACCGTTTCATGCGCTGGGACGGTCCTATCCTGACCGACAGCGGGGGCTTCCAGGTGTTCAGCCTCGCGCCGTTGCGCAAGATTACCGACGAAGGCGTGCTTTTCCGTTCGCACATTGACGGCTCGGAACACCTTTTTACGCCGGAAAAGGTCGTGGAGATCCAGGATGCTCTGGGGTCGGACATTTGCATGGTCCTGGATGAATGCGTCCCGTATCCCTGTTCGTACGCGGAGGCCGTTGAAGCCTTAAGGCGGACAACCCTCTGGGCGGAAAGGTCGCTGGTCTCCAAACGCAACCCCGGCCAAACGCTCTTCGGAATCGTGCAGGGTTCGGTATACAAAGACCTGCGGGAACGAAGCGCCAGGGAACTGGCGGCCATGAACTTCCCGGGATTCGGTATCGGGGGCTTGAGCGTCGGGGAACCCAAGCCGCTGATGTATGAAGCCCTGGAGTGGACGATCCCGCACATACCGGAGGACAAACCACGGTATTTAATGGGCGTGGGGTCTCCGGACTGCATTTTGGAAGGGGTGGCCCGAGGCGTGGACATGTTCGACTGCGTTCTGCCCACGCGGATGGCCCGTCACGGGGCGCTGCTGACGCGTACCGGGCGCCTGGTGATCAAAAACGCCGTGCACGCCCGCTCCTTCGTCCCGGTGGACGCGGAATGCGGATGCTATACCTGCGTGAATTATACCCGGGCCTACCTGCACCACTTATTCCGGGCGGGCGAGGTCCTGGGCCTGCGCCTGGCGACGATCCACAACCTGGCCTTCGTCCTTGACCTGACGGCGGAGATCCGCCGGGCGATCCGGGAAGACCGGTTTCAGTTCCTGAAGGACGGCTTCCTAAAGGATTATTTGACAGGGAACCAAAAATCTAATTAAACTACAGTGGTAGACAGGAAATGGGCAAAACCAAAAAGAATTATTACCCCTTATGAGAAAGGAGGTCTGGGTTATGAACCCCGAATTGGTTTCTATTTTATACATCCTCGGCCTGGGCGCTTTATTTTATTTTCTGATGATTCGTCCTCAGCAGCAGCAGCGGAAGAAGCACCTGGAAATGTTGCGCAGCCTCAAGGTGAATGACAACGTCATCACTGCGGGCGGTATCTTCGGCACCATCGTAAAGATAAAGGACAATTCGGTGATCCTGCGTGTTGCCGACAACGTCCGGATAGAGGTGCTCAAGGCTTCAATCGCGCAGGTTGTCCAGGGAGAACTGAGCTAGATTCAGGGAGGCCGGGCGTTTGATCACACTCCGGGACGTGAAGGCCAACCCAATCATTGACAGTTTCATCCGTAAAGGCAACCAGTTTCTCGGGGCTATGGGTTTTACCGAGCATAGTTACCGGCACGTCAACCTGGTTTCCAGTATCGCGCGGAACATTCTGGAAAGATTGGGCTACCCAGAAAGAGAGTGTGAACTGGCAGCCATCGCCGGCTACCTCCACGACGTGGGGAACGTGGTCAGCCGCAACGATCACGGGATCTCAGGCGCCCATATCTGCTTTAACATTCTAAACCAGATGGGCATGCCGCCTGACGAGCTGGCTACCGTTATTTCCGCTATTGCCAACCACGAGGAACAATACGGCCAGCCTGTCAACGACGTGGCCGCTGCCTTGATCCTGGCTGACAAGTCGGACGTGCACCGCTCACGCGTACGCAACCCCGATTTTGCCACCTTCGACATCCACGACCGCGTCAACTATGCGGTGGAGCACTCCTTTTTGTGGGTGAACGAGGAGCGCCGCGCGATCACGCTCGAGTTGACCATCGATATTGAAATCTGCCCCGTGATGGAGTATTTTGAGATTTTCCTGCTCCGGATGACATTGTGCCGTCGAGCAGCGAGTTTCCTGAAATCCAGTTTCGAACTGGTGATCAACGGCGCCAAACTGCTTTAAGAGTTCTGTTCCAAACAGGTTTTATTTACTCGCGGTATGGGGGGAACGTACTTTGAGATGGGACAACGTTGTGAAGCTCCTGGTTATTTTAGCCGCGGCAGCATTCGTCGGTGTCCTGGCTTTTAAACCTGTTTTCGGCAGCTTGCCATGGCTGCCCCTTACCAAGGACATCAAACTGGGTCTCGACCTGCAGGGAGGCGTCCACGTGGTCTTGCAGGCCCAGGACACGCCGGAAGCCAGGGTTACGCAGGATTCGATGAATAAAGCCATGGCCATCCTGAGGAACCGTATCGACCAGTTCGGCGTGACCGAGCCGATCATCCAGCAGCAGGGCGACCGTCGGATCATCGTCGAGATCGCCGGCGGCAAGGACCCCGACGAGATGGTCCAAACGCTTATCAAGGCCGCCTTCCTGGAGTTTAAAACCGAGGACGGGAAGACGGTTATCACCGGTAAAGACCTGGTTGACGCCAAGGAAGCCTTGGATCCCGGCGGCGGGCAGGCGGAGGTTAACCTGACGTTCAGCAAGGAAGGCGCGGCTAAGTTCGCCGAGATAACCAGGGCCAACGTAGGCCGGCCTATCGGGATTTACCTGGACGGCCAGTTGCTGCAGAACCCCGTGGTTCAAGAGCCGATTCTGAACGGCCAGGCCAGGATCACCGGTTACGCCACCCTTGATGAGGCCCACCAGATCGCTGTGCTCCTGCGTTCCGGCGCGCTGCCGGTTAAGCTGGAAGTAATCGAGAAAAGAACGGTCGGTCCCACGCTGGGCGCCGATTCCCTGCATAGATCGATCAATGCCGGTATTCTGGGCTTTGCGGTGATCGCGCTGTTTATGATTGCCTACTACCGGGTGCCCGGTCTGATCGCCAACGTGGCCCTTTGGATTTATGCCTTGATTATGCTGGCGCTTTTTGCGGCGTTCAACGTTACCCTGACCCTGCCGGGCATCGCCGGGTTCCTCTTATCGCTCGCCGTGGCTATCGACGCCAACATCATCATTTTTGAAAGGCTCAAGGAGGAACTCAGGGCGGGGCGCACACTGCGATCCGCTATCGACGTTGGGTTCAAGCGCGCCTTTGTCGCCATCTTCGACGCCAACCTGACGACGGTCATCGCCGCCGTTGTGCTGTACTACTTCGGCACGGGGCCGATCAAAGGCTTTGCCGTAACGCTGACGATCGGTATCGCGGTGAGCATGTTCACCGCCATTACGATGACGCGCAGCCTGCTGCACCTGACGGCGGGGACCGGACTCATCAAGAACAATAAGCTGTACGGAGCATAAGGGGAGGGACGAAGGTGACTTTTGATTTTGTAGGAAGACGCAAGTACTGGTACATCCTGTCGCTGCTGATCATCATCCCCGGGATCATCTCCCTCTTCGTACAGGGGCTCAACGAGGGAATAGACTTTACCGGCGGTAATCTGATGGAAGTCCGGTTTGAGAAGGATGTGTCGGTGGAGCAGGTACGTAATATTTTGAAAGATTTCAACCTTGAGAACAGCCCGGTGCAGAGCAGCGGGCAGCGGGAAGTAATCATCCGTACCAGGGAGTTGAGCGAGCAGGAAAGCGAAAAAGTCATCGCCGGTCTCAGGGAAAAGGCGGGTGACCTGACCGTTTTACGTAACGAGCATGTCGCCGCCGTCATCAGCAGGGAGCTAACCGGTCGCGCCCTGGCTGCGCTGGGGATAGCCTCCGTCTTAATGCTCATCTATATTTCCTGGCGTTTTGAGTTTAAACAAGGTGTCGCCGCCGTGGCGGCGCTCCTGCATGACGGCCTCATTACACTCGGTGCCTTTTCCCTTCTCCAGTTGGAGGTAGACTCCAGCTTTGTGGCGGCTGTCCTGACCGTCCTGGGTTATTCAATCAACGACACGATCATTATCTTTGACCGCATCCGCGAAAACTCCAAGGGCGCTTTGAAGGGAAAACCGGTCGAGGAACTGGTGAACGTGAGCATCCGGCAGACGCTGGCCCGGTCCATCAATACGGTGCTCGCCGTGGTCTTTATGCTGCTGGCCCTCCTGTTCTTCGGCGGGACAACCATCAAGGTCTTCGTAACGGCTCTCCTTATCGGTGTTATCAGCGGCGTCTATTCGTCAATCTTTACGGCCAGCCCCCTGTGGGTCGACTTGAAGAAGCGTTTTGACGGCGCCAAGCAGGCGGGCAGGGTGAGAGCCTAGCCCGTTCACGTCAGTATGTATCTGCCCGGTAGCCCGGTGCGCCGGGCATTTCCGGTTTTACGGGCAGGAATGAGACAGGAGGCGGGACGGTGCAGAAATCGAACCGGATTATCGTTACCGTAATCGGCCAGGATCGTGTAGGGTTGATCGCCGGCGTAGCCCAGGTGCTGGCCGAGGACAACATTAACATCTTGGATATCAGCCAGACGATCCTGCAGGAGTTTTTCGCGATGATTATCATCGCCGACATGAGCCGGTCGACTGTCGACCTGAGCGAGCTCAAAGAGCAGCTCGACCGGAAGTCGCGGGAGCTCGGCGTGCGCATCGAGGCACAGCATGAGGACGCCTACAGGTATATGCACCGCATTTAGAGGAGACCTGTGAAAAAACTGCGCCTACCCTTTGGGAAGTGTGAGGTGGGAGGTCAGAGGTGCGTTCTCGATGGAATTCGCCGCGCGAATTCCTACATAATTGTTTCCTACTTCCAACTTCCCACGACTCACCTCGCAAGCGCCTTCCGCGCCATGCTCGTTTTTGACAGGTCCCGTTAGAGTAGAGGCACAGAGCGTTCCCGCACGCGGACGTAAATGCTCCCCTATCTGAATGCTGAACGCTGAATGCCGAATGCCGAAATGTCCGGAGGGATTGTTTTGCTGACGATATATGAAATCCTGGAAACGATCAATATGATCCAGCAGGAGCACCTCGACGTCCGGACCATCACCATGGGTATTTCCCTGCGCGACTGCGCGGGCCGGGACAGCGAGGAGGTGTGCCGGCGCGTTTACGACAAGATTACCCTTGTCGGGTGCGACCTCGTAAAAGTCGGGGATGCAATCGAGCGCGAGTACGGCATCCCTATCGTCAACAAACGCATTGCCGTTACCCCCGCCGCCCTTCTTGTCGACGGTTGGGATGCCGAAGGGTGCCTTAAACTCGCTGCCGCTCTCGACCGGGCCGCCGCCGAGGTGGGCGTGAACTTCATCGGTGGGTTTTCCGCTCTTGTCCACAAGGGGTTCACCTCGGGCGATGAATTGCTGATTTCTTGCATACCCGAGGCTCTGGCAGCCACTGAACGGGTTTGTTCGTCGGTAAATGTCGCCTCCACCAAGGCGGGCATCAATATGGACGCCATCTGCAAGATGGGACGGGTGATCAAGGAAGCGGCTGCCAGGACCGCCGACCGGGACGCGCTGGCCTGCGCCAAGCTTGTCGTGTTTGCCAACGCCCCGGAGGATAACCCCTTCATGGCCGGAGCTTTTCACGGGGCCGGCGAGCCTGAATCAGTGATTAACGTCGGGGTCAGCGGGCCCGGGGTGGTGAAGGCTGTCGTCGCGAAGCTGGGAAACGCCGACTTGGGTGAACTGGCGGAGGCGGTCAAAAAGACGGCCTTTAAGATTACCCGGATGGGCGAGTTGGTGGGCAGGGTGGCCGCCGAACGGTTGGGCGTTTCCTTCGGCATCGTCGACATTTCCCTGGCCCCCACGCCGGCGGTAGGGGACAGCGTTGCGGATATCCTGGAGGCTATGGGCCTCGAGGCCTGCGGTGCGCCGGGCACGACGGCGGCCCTGGCCCTGCTCAACGACGCGGTGAAGAAGGGCGGGGCGATGGCCTCCAGTTACGTGGGCGGTTTGTCGGGGGCCTTTATCCCCGTGAGCGAAGACGCCGGGATGATCAGGGCCGTCGAAAAGGGCGCCCTCAGCCTTGAAAAACTGGAAGCAATGACTGCAGTATGCTCAGTAGGGCTTGACATGATCGCCGTGCCCGGCGATACCTCGGCCGAAAACATCGCCGCCATTATCGCCGACGAAATCGCCATCGGCGTCGTCAACAGGAAAACCACGGCGGTGCGCATCATTCCGGCCCCGGGTAAAAAACCGGGTGACTACGTGGAATTCGGCGGCCTGCTCGGCCGGGCCCCGGTAATGCCCGTAAGCGGATACTCCGGGGCTGGATTCGTGCTGCGGGGCGGGCGTGTTCCGGCTCCGATCGGAAGTTTGAACAACTAAAGGCCGATGAACGGCCTTTAGTTGGCATCAGGTTAAGCTGTAAGCATTAAGCTATAAGTGACGAATCCAAGTTTGGGTCGCAAAGCGGCCGTAACGGCAGTTGATGGCGATGAAGAGTCACGAAGTGATTGTTGTGGGTGCCGGCCCCGGAGGAGCCATAACTGCATACCACCTTGCCCGGGCGGGGATAGAGGTCGTTTTGCTGGAGAGAAAACCGCTTCCCCGGTCAAAGCCCTGCGGCGGCGGCGTAACTCCGAAAACGGCCGGTGTTTTGCCGTTCGCCTGGCAGGACGTGGTTGAGGACACGGCCCGGCGGGCGACGGTAACCTATCATCTCTCACTGAATCTCGAATGGGACAGTCCCATCTGTTACATGGTTAACCGTGCCCGGTTCGACCGTCACTTGATCGAGGCCGCCCGTGCCGCCGGCGCTGCGGTAATTGAGGGGGAGGAAGTGGCAAGCGTCGTGGACGGCCCGCAGGATGTTGTATGCCGGACCGCCGGAAATAGCTACCGGGGCAAGTTCGTCGTGGGCGCGGACGGCGCGCACAGCATCGTCGCCCGTTTGTTCGGGCGTCCCCCTGTAAGGGGCATAGCCGCTGTGGCCGAGATGGCTGCCGATGAAGAAACCCTGAAGAGGCGGTGCGGTTCTCTGGAGGTCGATTTTGCCGCCGTCCCCGGGGGGTATGGATGGGTCTTCCCCAAGCAGGACCACCTTAATGTCGGCGTGGGCTGTTTCACTACGCCCGCCCGCCCGTTGCAATCCTTCCTGAACGCATATATAAGCCGTCTCGGTATGGGCCGCCTGCGGACGATACGCCGGCAGGCCTTTCCCATGCCTTTTGACGCCCTGGGTGAGCGTACGGTGGCCCGGGGCCGGGTCATCCTCGTGGGTGACGCCGCCGGGCTGGCCGACCCGTTCACCGGGGAAGGCATCTATAACGCATGCCTGTCGGGTTGGCTGGCCGCCCAGGCCCTGCGGGATAGCGGAGGCAAAGCCGAAAGGGTCATCCGGCATTACCAGTCGGCGGTGGAAAAGGAGATACTGGGCGAAATGCGCCTGGCGCGCCGCCTGGCGAACGTCTTCTACGGCTTGAATCACTGGGTCCTGACCTACCTGATGAAACGTCCCGAATTGCTCAAGGAGCTATGGGGCCAGCTTTACACGGGGAGTCACCGCCAGCTTTGGCGGGTGCTCAAGAAGACCGTGTGGCGTGGCCTACGGTCAAGATTGTTTTAAGATTGTTCTGATCCGAGCAAATGGGCTGAAAGGGGTCCATTGGGCTGTTGAAAATCCCGGGGTCCCTATTTTTTAATGATTTGCCCGGCCTAAGTAAGTAAATACTGATACCAGAGCCGGTTACTGGAGGGAACCATGGAGCAGGACCAGCAAGTTCTGTTACGGACGCTGACCGAAAAGGTGCGCGAGCTGTCGGTCAATATGGAAAAAATGAGACTGGCCGAGTATGTCACTCTTCTTGAACGTCCCTGGCGGCTTCTCTTTCTTAACTTTCTCACGGGTATCGCCAGGGGCCTCGGTATTGCCGTGGGATTTACGATCTTAGGGGCGCTTCTGCTGCTGGTCCTGCAGCGCCTCGTCCTGTTGAACCTGCCCGGCATAAGCGAGTTCATCGCCAGGATCGTGCAACTCGTGCAGCTGAACCTCGGTACCTAGCATATTTAGTCGTATTCAGGGGGTACGGTATTGGAACAAGTACAACTGCAGCATTTCAAAAAGCGCCTTCTCGACGAGAAGGCCGAACTGGTGGAAAGAATCCAGTCCATACGGTCAACAATGACGGCCGCTCTCGAGGACACGATAGGCGAGCTCTCGTTTTACGATAACCATCCGGCCGACATCGGTTCCGAGACCTTTGAGAGAAGCAAAGACCTTTCCCTGGAAGAGAACGCCCGGCTGACCATACGCGCCATCAACGACGCCCTGCAGCACATGGACAACGGTACTTACGGCGTCTGTGAGAACTGCGGCAGAGAGATACCTCCGGAACGGCTTGAAGCAGTGCCCTACACGACGATGTGCCAGGACTGCAAACTGGCTCGGGAGCAGGAGGGGGTCAGGCGCGCACGGCCTGTCGAGGAAGAAGTTATCCAGTACCCTTACGCGCCTTCCTTTGACGGCAGCTTTGAATACGACCGCGAGGACACCTGGCAGGATGTCGCCCAGCACGGGCTTTCAACGGAAATTGAGGAAGTGGAAGGCGAAGACCGCAGCGCTGTTGTCGACGTCGACGCTATCCCCTACACCATTGAAGACGGAATGCTTTACGAGGACAACAGGCTGGATGACCGGATCCCCGAGGGAACCGGTGGTTGATGAAGGCAGGGGAAGGATTTTTTACCTTGCCAGCGAATTAAGTGGGGGTATCGCCCAGAGACAAGAGAGAGGTTTCTTGGAGAATGCTGCCACTCCTTGACGAAATCCGGGACGACCTGCAACTTGTGGAGCGCGAATTGAACAAGGTGCTGGAGAGCTCGGAGCCACTGCTTACGGAAACGTCCAGCCACCTTTTCAAGGCCGGCGGCAAGCGACTGCGACCGGCCTTTGCACTTCTTTGCGGGAAGTTTTACAATTATGACCCGGAGAGGATCGTGCCGCTAGCCGTGGCCCTGGAGTTGATCCACATGGCTACCCTGGTCCACGATGACGTTGTGGACGCGGCTGAAACCAGGCGCGGCACGCCTACGGTAAAAGCCCTCTGGGGCGACAAGATCTCCACCCACACGGGTGATTTCCTGTTTGTCCGGGCGCTCATCCTCATCTCGCGGTACGAGAACCCGATGATCGCCCAGGAGTTGGCACGTGCTTGCGTAATGATGTGCGAGGGCGAGTTTATCCAGATGGACAGCCTTAATACCGCCAACCTGCGGAACTACCTGCGGCGAATCCGGCGCAAGACGGCGGTTTTGATTGAAGCCAGCTGTAAGCTTGGGGCGGTCGCGACCGGCTCACCGCGGGGGATATACCATCCTCTCGGGCGTTACGGCCATTTCCTCGGAATGGCTTTTCAGGTTACCGACGATATCCTTGATATGGTAGCCGATGAGAAACGACTCGGGAAACCGGTGGGCGGCGACCTGCGGCAGGGAATCATCACCCTCCCCGTCATTTTCGCCTTGCGCGAGAGCCCTGCAAGGAAGCGGCTGGCCGAGATCGTCCGGCATGCCCGTAAGACGCCGGCGGCCATTACCGAGGCCATCGAAATCACCAGGTCGTGCGGCGGGGTCGAGTATGCCTTCGGGGTGGCTCACAGCTACCTGCGCAAGGCCAAGGAGCAGTTGAACAAGCTGCCCGCCGTACCGGCCCGGGAAACCCTGGAGAGGATCGCTGACTTTGTTAAGGTCCGCAGCTACTAGTATGGGCGTTGAGCATTAAGCACTTAGGACCGTAAGAGTGCTGAGTGCTTGTTTGGATGGGATTGAGCTATGGCAGTGCTTTATCCGGTAATGATCCGCCTGGAAGGCCAGCCATGCCTGGTTGTGGGCGGGGGGCGGGTGGCCGAGCGCAAGGTACGTTCCCTGCTGGCGGCAGGCGCCAGGGTGAACATCGTCAGCCCCGAACTCACGCCGTCGCTGCAGGACATCGTGGACCAAGGGCTGGCGGGTTACCTGCCCAGGCGCTACCGGGACGGCGACGTCCGGGGGCATTTCCTGGTGATCAGCGCCACCAATGATCCCGGCACCAACGGGAAGGTTGCCCGGGAGTGCGCCCGGGAGCGCGTGTTGATCAACGCGGTGGACGATCCGGCCAACTGCAACTTTTATGTCCCCGCCACGGTACGCAGGGGCGACCTCGTCCTGGCCGTGTCGACGGCGGGGAAAAGCCCGCTGCTGGCCCGCAAGATCCGCGAAGAACTGGAAAGCCTTTACGGGGATGTCTACGCGCAGTTTCTCGACTACCTGGGGGCCAAGAGAGCCGAGATCATCAGGGAGTCTCCCGACGACGAGACCAAAGCAGGTTTACTGGAGAGCTGCCTTTCCGATGAAGTGATGTCCGCCTTGCGCCGGGGCGATTTGGGCAGGGCAAAGGAGTTGGTTGATTCTGTTGCTTGCGGTAGTAGGTCTTAACCACCGGACGGCGCCCGTTGCGGTACGGGAACGGCTTGCCTTTTCCGAGCAGGAACTGCAGGATGCCTTGACGCGCCTGGCCGGCTACGGCGGGATCGAGGGTTGCGTGATCATCTCGACATGCAACCGCACCGAGGTATACGCGGCGCTAACCGTTGAAGAACGCATCGACAGCATCTGGCGTTTTCTCTCGGCCCACTGCGGCAGTCCGGCGGAAGGGATGCAGGCCTATACGTACACGTACCTGCTGGCTGATGCGGTGAGACATCTCTTTAGGGTCAGTGCCGGCATCGATTCCATGGTCCTTGGTGAGACGCAGATCCTCGGGCAGGTCAAGCAGGCCTACAAGATCGCCTGCGATGCGGGAACGGTGAACTGGCTCCTGAACCTGGTCTTCCAGCACGCGCTGGCCGTGGGAAAGAGGGTGCGGGCCGAGACGGGCATCGACCGCAACCCCGTATCCATCAGCTACGCCGCCGTGGAACTGGCCCGCCAGTCTCTCGGCTCGCTCGAGGGCCGCGTCGTTCTCATCGTCGGTGCGGGCAAGATGAGCGAGCTTACCGTCAAGCACCTGATCGCCAACGGTATCGCCGGCGTGATCGTGTCCAACCGCTCGTTCGACCGGGCGCAGCAGCTGGCTGAACAATTCGGAGGGCGGGCGGTCAGGTTCGACGACCTCTACCGCTGGATCGAGGTCGCCGACATCGTCATCAGCGCCACCGCGGCCCACCATTACGTGATCAAGCCCGAACCGATGCAGGAGGTGTCCCGGCGGCGCGAAGCCCGAAAACTGTTCATCATCGATATCGCGGTGCCCCGCGACGTCGATCCGGCGGTCGGGCACATCCCGGGCGTGGTGCTGCACGACATCGACAGCCTGCAGAGCGTGGTTGACTCCAACCTCGCGGAACGACGGCGCGCGGCCGCCGCGGCCGAGTCCATCATCGACCGGGACGTCGACGAGTTCGTCAGTTCGCTTGGGGTGCGCCTCACCGCTCCGACCGTTGCGGCACTGAAAAAGCGCGGCGAGGAAATTAAAGCAAAAGAACTGCAGCGGGCTTTCAACCGTCTCGGCGACGTCAGCGAGCACCAGGCCAAAGTGATAAACGCGCTGGCGAATGCCATCGTGAACCAGCTGCTTCACGAACCGGTAACCAGGCTGAAGACTTATACCCTGACGGGTAACGGAGCGGCCTATGCCGAAGCCCTTCAGAAGCTTTTTGACCTCGACACGGAATGGAACAAGGACCTGTCCAAGTGGCTCAAGTACAGGCACAAGCGCGTGTCGCAAAAGATAAAATCGGCTGGCGAGGATTGAGCTTTAAGCTAATAACTTGCAAGGATGTAAGGTATGGTTAAGGAAATAGTTGTCGGTACCAGGTCAAGCCCGCTGGCCCTGGAGCAGACGAACCTGGTTATCAGGATGCTGCAGGAGAAATTCCCGGAAGTTCGTTTCCATAAACGGCTGATCAAGACCACGGGGGACAACATCCTGGATACGGCCCTGGCCAAGATAGGCGATAAAGGGCTTTTTACAAAAGAGATTGAACTGGCTCTGCTGGACGGGACGGCCGACATCGCTGTGCACAGCATGAAAGACGTCCCGACCGGTTTACCTAAAGGTCTGACCATCGGGGCGATAACCGCCCGGGAGTATCCCGGCGACGTCCTTGTATCGCGCGACGGTACCGGACTCGATGCCCTGCCGGAGGGAGCGCGTCTTGGCACCTCCAGCTTGCGGCGGGCCGCCCAACTGCTTGCTTACCGCCCCGATTTTCGCGTTATACCGGTCAGAGGGAACGTCCAGACCCGGCTGCGGAAACTCGACGAGGACCGGTTGGACGCCCTGATCCTGGCCTGGGCCGGCTTGCATCGCCTCGGGCTGGACGGGCGGATTACCGAAAGGATTCCGTTCGCCGTGTGTCTCCCCGCCGTAGGGCAGGGTGCTCTCGGTATAGAGATCCGGGAGAAGGACGAAGAGGTGCTGAGGATGGTCAGCGCGATCAACGACCCCGAAACGAGTGCCGCGGTGCGGGCCGAGCGGGCCTTGCTGCGCAGGCTGGAAGGCGGGTGCCAGGTCCCGATCGGGGCCCTGGGAAAGGTCGAGGGCGGGGAACTAATGCTCGAGGCGATGGTGGCCGGGCTTGACGGCAAACCCCTCTACCGCGCCTCCGTGGCCGGTCTTCCCGACGAAGCCGCCCCGATCGGGGAACTTCTTGCCGAAAGGCTTTTGGATATGGGAGCGCGCGACATACTCGAAATGTTACGTAAGGGGTCTTGCTGAAGATGCGTGGCGGATGTGTGTACCTGATCGGAGCGGGACCGGGCGATCCCAAGCTGTTGACTCTGCGGGGCCTGGAGTGTATCAGGGAAGCAGAGGTTATCGTTTACGACCGCCTGATCAACAGGCGTTTACTGTCCTATGCACGAGCCGACGCCGAGCTTATCTACGCCGGAAAATCGCCTGAAGGGCACTATTTGACCCAGGACGCGATTAACGAAATCCTGGCGGAAAGAGCCCGGGCCGGGAAAAAGGTGGCCCGCCTCAAGGGGGGCGACCCCTTTATTTTCGGCCGGGGAGGGGAGGAGGCCGAGTACCTGGCCGGGAGCGGCCTGGATTTCGAAATCGTCCCCGGCGTGACTTCGGCCGTCGCGGCCCCGGCTTACGCGGGTATTCCCTTAACACACCGCGATTTTACTGCTACAGTAGCTATAGTGACCGGTAACGAAGACCCGCACAAGCCGGACAGCAACATAGACTGGGGCAAACTGGCCACGGGGGCCGGAACCCTGGTGTTTCTGATGGGCATGGCCAATTTGCCCGACATCGTCGGCAAGCTCGTCGAGCACGGCCGCTCCCCGGACACCCCGGCCGCCGTCATCCATTGGGGCACCTGGCCCGAGCAGGTTACCGTCGAAGGCAGCCTGGGAAACATTGTGCAAAAGGTTAAGGCTGCCGGCGTCAAAAACCCCTCGGTGGTGGTTGTCGGCGAGGTATGCAAACTGCGGCCGGTGCTGAGCTGGGTCGAGAAACGGCCCCTCTTCGGAAAACGCGTCCTGGTCACCCGGGCGCGCGAGCAGGCCAGCGCCCTTTCCGAAGCGCTCGGCGAGCTGGGGGCTGAGCCGTACGAGTTTCCCACCATCGCTATTGCACCCCCGGCCGACTGGGGGCCGCTGGATAGGGCGATTGCGCAGGCCGGTACCTTTGACTGGATTATCTTCACCAGCGTCAACGGCGTGAAGTATTTCTTCCGGCGCTTGCGTGACCTAGGCAGGGACATCCGCGAACTGCACGGGGTTCGGCTGGCAGCCATCGGACCGCAGACCCGCGGCGTCCTTGAAGGCTTCGGCCTCCGCGCGGCCTTTGTGCCCGAGGCATTCCGCGCCGAAGAGATCGCCCGAGGGTTGAAGGAACTGATTAAAAAAGATGAAAGGATCCTTCTTCCGCGCACCGACATCGCGCCCAAGGCCCTGAACGATGCCCTGACGGAGGCGGGGGCGCGGGTCACCGAGGTGACGGCCTACCGCACGCTGGCGGTTGACGAAAACACGGGCGAGGTCCGCCGGCTGCTCGAAGAAGGACGCGTCCACGCCGTCACTTTAACCAGCTCCTCCACCGCAAAAAACCTCGTGCGCCTCCTGGGCGGAGACGCGCCGACCCTGCTGTCGGGCGTCGCGGTCGCATCCATCGGTCCCGTAACGAGCGCGACGGCGCGGGAGCTGGGCCTGCGCGTGGACGTGGAAGCTTCGGAACACACCATTCCCGGGCTGGTCAGGGAATTGGAGAAATATTTCGTCGGGAGTCGAGGCAGTGCTTAGTATTTCTAAAATCTTATCCGGGCAAAAAGAAGGCGGCGACCATCTCCGTTATGTAAGGGGGAGGGGGGCCGTCGGCCCCGTGGTTGTCTGGAATTCCACGCAGGCCTGCAATTTGAAATGCGCCCATTGTTACGCCAACGCGACGGCCGAACCCGGTACCGGGGAAATGACTACGGCTGAAGCCCGCAAGTTTATCGACGACCTCGCTGATTTTTCCGTCCCCGTACTCCTCTTTTCGGGCGGGGAACCCTTGCTGCGCCCCGACTTTTTCGAACTGGCGCAGTACGCCAGGGAAAAAGGCGTCCGGCCGGTCGTTTCCACGAACGGCACGCTGATCACCAGGGAGAAAGCCTGGGCCCTCAAAGAGACGGGCGTCGGCTACGTCGGCGTCAGCCTGGACGGGCTGAAAGAGACGAATGACCGCCTACGTGGTTACAAAGGTGCTTTCGAGGCGGCCCTGGAAGGGATTCGCAACTGTGTCGCCGTAGGGCAGAGAGTGGGCTTGAGGTTCACGCTTACCAAATACAACTTCCGCGAACTCGGCGCCATTTTTGACCTGATCGAGGCCGAGGGCATTAACAGGGCCTGCTTTTACCATCTTGTCTATACAGGCAGGGGAAGCCGCCTTGTCGACTATGACTTGAGCGCGGAGGAAAAAAGAGCGACCATCGACCTGATCTGGCGGCGGACGGCCGACCTGCTGGCCAGGGGCCATCGGAAAGAGATCCTGACGGTCGACAACCACGCCGACGCCGTCTACATTTATCTGAAGGTTAAGGAAAGCGACCCGGCAAGGGCCGAGGCCGTCCTCAGCCTGCTTTTGGCAACGGGGGGCAACCGCAGCGGTATTGCCATCGGCGCCGTCGACTGGCAGGGCAACGTACACCCCGACCAGTTTACTCCCTGGCATACGCTGGGCAACGTCCGCGAAAGAAGCTTCGGGGACATCTGGACCGACATCAGTAATCCCTTGATGGCCGGACTTAAAAACCGCTGCGGTCTACTGAAGGGGCGCTGCGCTTCCTGCCGCTGGCTGGACGTTTGCAACGGCAATTTCCGGGCCCGGGCGGAGGCGGCGACGGGTGACCCTTGGGCTTCGGACCCCGCCTGCTATTTAACCGATCAGGAGATCGGTATATGAAGTGAGAGGCAAAGTGAGGTGATTTTGTGTGGCTTTGTTCCCTGAGCTAAGGATGCGGCGACTGAGAGCGAACGACAGCATACGCCGGCTGGTCCGCGAGACCGTGCTTGGCGTGGACGACCTGATCTATCCCGTTTTCGCCGCCGAAGGAAAAGGCGTGCGCCAGCCGGTTGAGGCCATGCCCGGCATCTTCCGGTATTCGTCCGACACCTTGCTTGAAGAGGTGGCTGGGGCGGTTGAGCTTGGCATTCCCGGGGTCCTGCTGTTTGGCGTGCCGTCGCGCAAGGACGACCGGGCTTCCGAGGCCTATCGCGAAGACGGTGTCGTTCAACGGGCGGTGCGGGAGATAAAAAGGGCGTTTCCCAAATTGCTGGTAGTGACCGACGTGTGCCTGTGCGCCTATACCAACCACGGGCACTGCGGGGTGGTTGAGGGACAGGAGATTTTGAACGACCCGTCCCTGGAACTCCTGGCCCGGACCGCCGCATCCCATGCCCGGGCGGGGGCCGACATGGTGGCCCCGTCCGACATGATGGACGGCAGGGTGCGGGCCATACGGGAGGCGCTGGATGCCGCGGGATTCAGCGGCACACCGATCATGGCCTATTCGGCGAAATACGCCTCGGCGTATTACGGTCCTTTCAGGGATGCCTGCGCTTCGACCCCCCGGTTCGGCGACCGCCGGACCTACCAGATGGATGCGGCCAACTCCGACGAAGCTCTGCGCGAAGTCGCCCTCGACGTTGCAGAAGGCGCCGACATCGTCATGGTTAAACCGGCGCTGAGCTATATGGACGTGATCAGACGGATCAAGGACGAGTTCCTGATGCCGGTGGCCGCCTACAATGTCAGCGGCGAGTACGCGATGGTCAAGGCGGCCGCCGAGCGGGGCTGGGTCAATGAAAAGGCTATTGTTCTCGAAACCCTGACCGGGATGAAGCGGGCGGGCGCCGATATCATCATCACTTACCACGCCAAAGACGCCGCCAGGTGGCTTAAGGAGGGATAACAGTGCTGGTATCGTGGAACGCGACCAACGCCTGCAATCTTAACTGCGCCCACTGTTATCGAGATTCCGGGATTAAGGCCGAGGATGAGCTGAGCACGGCCGAAGCCAGGACAATGATCGAGGAGATTGCCCGGGCCGGCTTTAAGATCATGATTTTTTCCGGCGGGGAGCCGCTGATGCGGGAAGACCTTTTCGAACTGATCACCTATGCCTGCAGCCGGGGGCTCCGCCCGGTGCTGGGCTCGAACGGGACGCTTATTACCCCCGCAATGGCCCGCAGGCTCGTGAAAGCGGGGGCCAAGGCGATCGGCATCAGCCTGGACAGCGTTTCGTCGGAGACCCACGACCGTTTCCGTGCCGTGGCCGGCGCATGGCAGGGAGCCGTCGACGGGATGCGCGCCTGCAAGGATGCGGGACTGCCTTTTCAGGTGCACACGACCGTGATGGACTGGAATTACGGCGAGGTTGAGAAACTCACCGATCTTGCCGTTGAACAGGGAGCGATGGCTCATCACGTCTTTTTTCTCGTGCCCACCGGCCGCGGCGTGAACATCGAGGAGAGTTCGCTGCGGGCCGCCGAGTATGAAGATCTCCTCCGGCGGATAATGAAAAAACAGGCGGAGGTATCGATAGAATTAAAGCCGACCTGTGCGCCTCAATTCACCTGGATAGCCCGGCAGCTCGGCGTTCAGACCAGGTTCCAGCGGGGCTGCCTGGCCGGGCTTTCCTACTGCCTGGTTAACCCGACCGGCGGCGTGCAGGCCTGCGCTTACCTCGACATCGTTGTCGGCAACGTGCGCGAGACCCCTTTTGATGAAATATGGAGAAACGCCGAGGTTTTCGCCGCCCTGCGCTCCCGCAAGTACGGCGGGGGCTGCGGGATATGCAAGTTTAACGATATTTGCGGCGGGTGCCGTGCGCGCGCTTACTTCTACTACCGGGACTACATGGCCGAGGAACCCTGGTGCCTGTACCGGAACGGCAAAAAAGAGGTGGCCCATGGATCTTGATCAGAAAGACCGCGAACTGCTTAACCTTGTCCAGTACGACATCCCGCTGACGGAAAGACCGTACGCGGCGGTGGGCGCCAGACTGGGACTAAGCGAGGACGAGGTTCTGGAGCGCTTAAGACGCTTGAAAGAGAGCAACATTATCAGGCGGATGGGCGGCGTGTTCGACTCCCGCAAGCTCGGCTACAAGGGCACGCTCTGCGCGATGAAGGTTCCGCCGGATAAGGTGGACAGGGTGGCGGAGGTCGTCAACGGCTACCTGGAGATCACTCACAATTATCTCCGGGACGGCGATTACAACATGTGGTTTACCGTGCTGGCCCTTTCCGATGAGCGGGTCCAGCGAATTCTTAACGAGATTAAGGCCGCGACCGGTATCAAAGAGATTGTAACCCTCCCCGCCACCAGGATTTTTAAGATCCTTGTGAACTTCGACGTTTCCGAGGTGAACCATGCTGACGGAACTGGATAAACAACTGGTTAAGGAACTGCAGTCCGGCTTGCCCCTGGTCAGCCGGCCTTTTGCCGAAATCGGGCGCCGCCTTGGCTTAAGCGAGGAAGCGGTCCTGGAAAAGCTGCAGGCCTTTAAGGACAGCGGCCACTTGAAGCGGCTGGGGGCGGCCATCCGCCACCAGCGGGTGGGCTTTGCCGGCAACGCCCTGGTGGCCTGGCGTGTCCCGGAGGACAGGCTTGACGAGGTGGGCCGGACCCTGGCCGGGTTCAAGGAGATCACCCACTGCTACCAGCGGGTTACGCGCCCCGGCTGGCCGTACAACCTGTACACCATGGTTCACAAGCCGACCCGGGATGAGTGCGCCGGACTCGTGCGACGCCTGGCCGAGCAGGTTGGGGTCGATGACTACCTCGTCCTTTTCAGCGACAGGGAACTGAAGCGGACGAGTATGACCTACTTCGCGGAGTAGAAAGCGGTGGGGGGATAAAGAGTGACCAGAGATTACGCGAACTCGCGGCGGCTTTTCGAGACGGCCCGGAAGTACATCCCCGGCGGGGTCAACAGCCCCGTAAGGGCTTTCAAGGCTGTGGGAGGGGACCCGGTCTTTATCGCCCGTGCGCAGGGCAGCCGGGTCTGGGACGTGGACGGCAACGAATACATCGACTACGTGGCCTCCTGGGGTCCGCTGATCCTGGGCCACGGCCATCCGTCAGTGCTGGCGGCGGTATGGGAAGCCGCACAGAAGGGCACAAGCTACGGTGCGCCTACCGAGCTCGAAATCGAGCTGGCACGCCTCATTATCGAGGCTCTTCCGGGGGTCGAAATGGTCCGTATGGTCAACTCGGGGACCGAGGCGACGATGAGCGCCTTACGCCTTGCCAGGGCCTATACCGGGCGGGACAAGATCGTTAAGTTCGAAGGCTGTTACCACGGCCACGCCGACCACCTCCTGGTCAAGGCCGGCTCGGGCGCGCTGACTCTCGGCGTTCCGACGTCTCCGGGAGTGCCGGCCGACGTCGCCGGCAGCACTATCGTCGTCGGCTACAACCACCTGGATGAAGTGCAAGAGGTTTTCAACCGCCACCCTGAGGAAATCGCCGCCGTCATCGTGGAACCCGTAGCGGGCAACATGGGTGTCGTTCTGCCTGAGGAAGGTTTTCTGGAGGGTCTGCGGGAGTTAACAACCCGCTATGGCAGCCTGTTGATTTTCGACGAGGTGATCACCGGGTTCCGGGTCGCTTACGGCGGGGCGCAAACCGTCTTCAACGTCGTTCCCGACCTGACCTGTCTGGGGAAGATCATCGGCGGCGGGCTGCCGGTCGGAGCGTACGGCGGTCGGTGGGAGATAATGAGCATGGTCAGCCCCGAAGGCCCGGTTTACCAGGCCGGAACGCTTTCCGGCAACCCGGTGGCGATGGCCGCCGGTATCGCCACGCTTCAGGCGCTTGCCCAGCCGGGCCTGTATGAACAGTTAGATAAGATGGGGGCACGGCTGGCGGAAGGGATGGCTGATGCGGCACGCCAGGCCGGGGTGCCTGTGAGTCAAAACCGGATAGGTTCGATGCTCTGTACCTTTTTGACCTCCGAGCCCGTGAGGGATTTTGCGGGGGCGATGACCAGCGACACTGCTCTCTACGGCAGGCTGTTCAGGGGCCTGCTCGACGCCGGGGTCTACATCGCTCCGGCCCAGTTCGAGGCCATGTTCGTTTCGGCGGCACACAACGCGGAAGACCTGGACCGCACGGTGGAGGCCTTCCGGCGCTGCCTTAAGGACATCACGGCAAGATGAGGGGCGTTACGGTGGAACTCTGGGGAGACGTCCCGTCGGACGGGGACCGTCCCGGGTGAGAGGCTGGTTCCTGCCCGGGCCGGGCCCTGGATTACGTCTTTTTATTCAATATGCTCGAAGGGGCGGTCCGCCGGGTGTTCGGGGATGAGATCAGGGTCCGTTACGTCTGCCGCCCCTGGCGGGAAGGAAACCCGGCGCTCCCGGCGGTGGTCGTGAACGGTCAGGTTGCGGCTTCGGGGAGGGTCCCGGTGATGGAGATCATCGACGTTATCAAGCGGCACTGCACGCAGGCAGGCCCTTAATGTCGAAATCACAGCGTTAACAGAGGTTTTCTTTGGGTATCGGATTTGAGTGCCGGGCGATTCCGACTTAGTGACTTCCGGTGTCTAACTTCCTTACTGAACCGGTATGCGCCTGGGCTGCCTGTCCCTGCCGGGCTGAACCTTGGGCATCCTGACGGTAAGCACGCCGTTTTCGTAAGTGGCATGCGATTCCTCGGGCTTAACCTCGACGGGGAGAGGCAGGACCCGCGAGAAAGACCCGTAATAGCGCTCGGCGTGCAGGTAGTCCTCCTCGTTCACCGCGTGCTGGCGCTTGATCTCACCGCTTACCGAAAGGCTGTCCGGGGTCACGCTGACCTCGATATCTTCTTTTGACACCAGACCCGGGATTTCCGCGGTGGCGATAACTTCGTCGTCGGTCTGGTGAAGGTCGATCCGGGGAACGGCGGGCTCCCGCAGGCCGGGTCTGAAGAACTCCATCATTCTATTCATTTGATCGCGCAGGGTGTTAATCTCGCTGAAAGGGTCCCAACGCCGGATACTCATGCAGCAAACAACCTCCTCTAGTATCGTAGTATCCTTTGTTGTTAAGGTTTCCGCGCAGGGGAGAGAATATGCGTTAGCTGCGGGCTTGGTTGTGAGGGGTGACGATACCATGAAGTTGAAAGAACGAACACTGCAGCAGGAATACGTCTATCGCGGGAAGATCCTCAACATGCGCGTTGATACCGTGGAACTGCCCAACGGAAAGGTGGGGCGGCGGGAGGTTGTGGAATACTCGGGGGCCGTGGCGATAGTGGCCGTTGATGATGAAGGCTGCGTCCTTTTGGTCCGTCAGTACCGCTATGCGGTAGGAAAAGAACTCCTGGAGATCCCGGCCGGCAAGCTGGAGGGCGGCGAGAACCCGGAAGCGGCGGTAAACCGTGAATTGGAGGAGGAAACGGGTTATACCGCCGGCAAACTCACAAAGCTGCTGGAGTTTTATTCCACTCCCGGATTCACCAGCGAAAAAATGCACCTGTACCTGGTCACCGGTCTGACGACGGGCCAGGCTGCCCCCGACGAGGATGAGTTCCTTGAACTGGTCAGAGTACCGCTGGACCAGGCCGTGGAGATGGTTAAACGCGGGGAGATCTGCGACGCCAAATCAATTGTCGGCCTTCTGGCTGCCAATTCGGTCCTCGGTCGTCAGTCGTCTGTCGCCGGCAATCAAGGACAGAATCGCTGATGCGATTCCGGGTGGTAAAAAGGTCCTGGCGTTAGCTGTCGGACGTTAGCATGAAGGTATTATTCACGGAAGCGAATTCCGGGATAATTGGTGGTTGACCGGCTGTCGTAAACCGCCCAAGAGAAAGCGATGGGATTCGCTTTGCGAATCCCTGCTATCCTGACGACTGTTATACCGGGGCGAGGACAATGCGTTCGTCTTTGAGCATTACCCGTTTGAAGCCGGGGATAGAGGTCGACGGTATTTCCATCGCCTGGACGCCGGCGATGGTCAGTGTGGGGGAGCAGAATTCCAGGCTTACCACGCCCGCACGTTTATCGCCGTTAACACCGGCGTGAACCGTTCCCGCGCACCTGCCCATGATCAAGATGCTGCCTGCGGCCTCGATAACAGCGCCCCGGTGAACATCCCCGAGCACAACGACATGCCCCTCCAGGTACCGGATCTTTTGTCCCGAGCGCAAGCTTCGCCCAACCAATCGGGCCGGTTCTCCGGGCAGTGATCCCATAGAAGGCACAGGCGTGGAAACCGGGCTGCTTTTCGGGATCAATATCGGCTTGTGGCGTTCTTCGCGGGGGATGGGTATCATTCCGTATCCCGACAAGAGTTGTTCGAGTTCGCGCTGTTGCTCCTCGTTTATCGTACGCTCCTGATGGCGGAAGGTGAACTTTGCGCCTGTAAAAAAACCCTTGGCCTGCTTGAGTTTTTCCTCAAGGTTGCGCTTGATGTCGTCAAAGTCCGCCGCCGGCAGACAGATGACCAGCCCGTTTCGCGTTCCCTTGATTTGCACGTCGCCAGCCACAGAGGTTGACTTCCTTTCGATAAGATTTTCCAATATCTCCTACTTTTCGCGGATCACAAGCTTTTTCCTCCCCTGCGCATAAAAAAATTCTAACCCGTGCACGCTCACTGTAAGTCTGTTTGGCAATCGGCCTGTTATTATTGCCAAAAACGCAAGGCGAAAGGAGGTCCCCGAATGCCCGAGTGGCGCAAGGATCCCGTTGTGGATCGGTGGATAGTTATTGCTACTGAAAGGGCAAAAAGGCCTACGGATTTTCGCTGTACCCCGGACGAGTTGAATCCTCAGAGCTGTCCGCTGTGTGTCGGAAATGAGGAGATGACCCCGCCGGAAATCCTGGCCTTCCGCGAGCAGGAAACGGCTCCCAACAGCAAGGGATGGTGGATAAGAGTAGTTCCCAACAAGTTTCCCGCGGTGCGCGCCGACGAACACCCGTCTTCCTGGTGGGAAGGCATTTACGAGATTATGAACGGTGTCGGCGCCCACGAGGTGATTGTTGAGACAACCGACCATACCAACAACCTGATCACCCAGTCGGACAAGCAAGTGGAAGAGATCATCTGGGCCTGGCGGGCACGTTCGCTTGATTTACGCAACGATTCGCGTCTTAAATACATCTGCATCTTCAAGAACAAGGGCCGCACCGCGGGCGCATCGCTGGAACACGCTCATTCCCAACTGATCGCCACGCCGATGGTCCCTGTAGACATCAAGCAGGAGTTGGCCGGGACGGAGGCTTACCGTGCGGCGAAGGGGACCTGCGTATTCTGCGACATGATCCATCAGGAATTGGCCCAGGGTCAACGGATCGTCATCGACAGCAGACATTTTGTCAGTATCGCGCCTTATGCTTCGCGCTTCCCGTTTGAGATGACCATCCTGCCGAAGCAGCACAAGCACGACTTTGGCCAGATCGTCGAAGACGAAGTGCGCGACCTGGCCCAGGTACTGCGGGCCTCCCTGGCCAAGCTGGCAGCGACCGTTTGCGACCCGCCGTTCAACATGGTTATCCACACCGCTCCGGTTAACGCCGGAGACGCTTTCTACTACCACTGGCACATCGAAATCATGCCGCGTCTCACGATTATGGCCGGCTTTGAGCTGGGAACGGGTTACTTCATCAATCCGACACCGCCCGAACTAGCGGCGCGGGCCCTGCGCGACGCGCCCGTCGTAGCGCCGCATATCGCTGAAGCCGCTGCAAAGGAGGTTCCCAGGTATGTTTGATCGCCCGTTGAAGATCCTTATCGTGTCGTCGGAGGTAGTGCCTTTCGCCAAGACCGGCGGCCTGGCCGATGTGGCCGGTTCTCTCCCCAAAGCGCTGGCGACCGTCGTTATGGACCAGGGACTTCCCCCGAACGATGTCCGGGTGGCCATGCCGCGCTACAAAATGATCGAGGGCGCCCGGTACGTCACCGACTTTCCCATCTACTTCAACAACCAGATGCGGACGGCCGTCATCAGACAGAAGGAGATCGAAGCCCAGTTTCACGGCGGCCATGCCACAATACCGGTTTATATGATCGACAACTATCACTACTTTTATCGCGACGGCATCTACGCCTTCCACGACGAGGCCGAGCGTTTTGCCTTCTTTTGCAAGGGCGTGCTGGAAATGCTCCCGCGCCTTAACTGGCAGCCGGACGTCATTCACTGCAACGACTGGCAGTGCGGCTTGATCCCGCTCTGGCTGCACACCCATTACAAACACAGCGACTTCCACAAGCGCGTCGCCACCCTGTTTACGATCCACAACCTGCACTACCAGGGCAACTATCCGAAGGAGGTCCTGTCGATGCTGGACCTCGGTTACGAGTTCTTTACCCCCGACCGGCTGGAGTTCTACGGCAGCGTGAGCTTCATGAAGGCCGGCATCCTCTATACGGACCTCCTCAACACGGTAAGCCGGACATATGCCAAGGAGATACAAACGCCTGAATTCGGTGAGAGGATGGAGGGGCTGCTCCGCCAGCGCTCGAAAGACCTCTTCGGGATCGTCAACGGGATCAACTACCACGAGTTCGATCCCAAGGCCGACCCGCGGCTGTTCCGCAACTACGACAGCAACAACATCGAGGCCAAGAAAGAAAACAAATTCGCCCTGCAAAGGGAGCTCGGCCTCCCGGTCAAGGACGTTCCCGTTATCGGGCTGATCTCGCGTCTCGTCGACCAGAAGGGTCTCGACCTCATCGGCCAGATCGTCGACGAGCTGATGCACCTGGACATCCAGTTTATTGTCCTGGGGACCGGCGACCCGCATTACCACCAGCTCTTCTCTTCGATCAAGGCGCGTTACCCGCAAAGAATGGGGCTGGAACTGGGCTTCAACGCCGTACTCGCCCAGAGGATCTACGCCGGGTCCGATATGTTCCTGATGCCGTCGCGCTTTGAGCCCTGCGGCCTCGGACAGCTCATCAGCCTGCGTTACGGGACCATCCCCATCGTTCGCGAGACGGGCGGTCTGGCCGACACCGTATCCGAGTACGATCCGGCGACGGGCATGGGTAACGGCTTCAGCTTCCGTGATTACACGGGCCGGGCGCTTTACAGCGCCATTGCCCGCGCCCTGAAACTCTACCGTGACGACCCCGAAAACTGGCGGAGACTGGTCAGAAACGCCATGGAACTGGACTTCTCCTGGGCGCGCTCGGCTGTAGAGTACCTGCAGCTTTACCGGAAGGCTATAGAGAAGCACCTCAGGGAGGAGGGGCTGCCGCTCAGTGCCTGAGAGCGTAGTTAAAAGCCTTTTAGAGCAAACGCTGACCGGGGGCTGCCGTTACGACGCCTCCGGTTTCTTTGTGTCTTTACACGCCCGCCAGATGAGACTACAATCGTAAAAATGGCGGACGGAGGAGTCAAATGGAACTGAGAGAGGAGTACAGAGAGCGGCAGCGGCGCTTTCAAGAGCTGTTAGGGCAAAACGGGATCGACGGGGCTTTAATCGTCCAGAGCGCTGACTTGGTGTACCTCACCGGGACGTACCAGGACATGCACCTTTACCTGCCCGCCGAAGGGGAGCCGCTGCTCATGGTCCGTCGGGATCTTGAGGTCGCGCAGACGGACGCTTGTGTGGAGAAGATTGTGCCTTTGCAGCGGTTCTCGGAAATACCGGGGCTCATGCTCGACCACAGCCTCGCCCTGCCTGCTCGCCTGGGCCTGGAACTGGACGTGCTGCCCGCCGCTTACTACCTGAAATACCAGTCCGTATTCAAGAATGCCGAGCTTGTAGATTGTTCAAGCTTGTTAAGGCGGTTGCGTGCGGTCAAGACGCCGTGGGAGATAAGCATCCTTAGGGCGGGCGGGAAAGCTTTGGACGCTCTTTTCGAGGCTTTACCCGGTTTGCTCGAATTAGGCCGCACGGAACTGGAACTGGCGGGGCGGCTTGAGGCCCTGGCCCGGGCCCGGGGACACCAGGGGTACGTCAGGGTGCGGGGGTTTAATGCCGAGGTCTTCTGGGGACACCTGCTGAGCGGGGCCAACGCGGCTCACTCCAGTTACTTTGACGGGGTGATCGGGGGAGCGGGATCCGGACCGTGGATGCGTTTTGGCGCCGGATCCAAACGTATCGCAAGCGGGGAGATTATCCTCGTGGATTACCCCGGGGTGTGGCAGGGCTATACGGTTGACATGACCCGCATCTTTGCCTTCGGCGCACCCGACAGGCGGCTTATTGCGGCCCACGCTCTCGCCCTCGAAATCCAGGAATCCCTTGCAGACAAAATGAGGCCCGGGGTCAAGGCAGGGGACCTGTACGATGTTGCCTGGGAGATGGCCGGCAGGGCCGGGCGGGCGCATAACTTCATGGGGTTGCGCGCTCCCGTAAGTTTCATTGGCCACGGTGTAGGCATTGAGCTCAACGAATGGCCTGTCCTGGCAAGAGGCAGCGAAAGCAGGCTTGAAACAGGGAATGTGATTGCCATTGAGCCGAAATTTGTGTTCGAGGGGCTGGGAACTGTCGGTATTGAAAACACGTTTCTGGTTACCGAAGACGGGGCTGAACGCCTGACCCGTTACCCGGACGATATGCATATACTTTGATCAGCAGAGGCGCCGGCACTATTCAGTCCCCACGCCGAGGATCCCTCCGAGGGCTCCGCCTGTCAGGGTAACCACGAGCTTACCCGCCAGGCCCAGGAGGGAAAGCGGGCCCGTTACGGCAAAGGCGGCTACGATCCAGAGAACTAGAAACAAGCCCACTCCCACGGCGGACCCGTGGATGAGCCCCTTGCCCCCGGCACGGCAGGCGGCGCTCCAGCCCCCCGTTACGGCTCCCAGGAAGAGGATGAAGGCGGCCGTCCAGGGGAGGAATCTTTCCGAAAGATTCGAAACATAAAAGATGAGCGTGGCGAGGACGGCAAGAATGAGCATGGTTGATACGGCTACGAGGATGCCTCTACCTACGGCGGGCCAGCTAAGGGAGGACGCTTTGGGTATTTCGTTTTTAAAGGGCATCTTGATACCCCCTTGCTGTTCTTACCATCAATAACTATGATAGGCCTGGTTGAAATATGTCCAACGCGATGACCGTCGCCTATACCATAGACCGACGGATGTACCTCAACATTACCAACCGCTGCCAGAACGACTGCGAGTTCTGCATACGCCGTGCCGGCGGGATCGGTTACGACCTCTGGCTGGAAAGGGAGCCGACCGTGGAGGAAATCCTGGCTGCAGCCCGTGACGCCCAGCGCTACCAGGAGGTGGTCTTCTGCGGTTACGGGGAACCCCTTTTATGTCTGGAGACCGTTACCGAGGTAGCGAGGGAAATACACCGCTTTGGAGTCCCTATACGGGTCAATACCAACGGTCAGGTATTGCTTTACTACGATATTGCGGCGGTCGATGAACTGCTGAACAATGTTTCAGCGATGTCCATCAGCCTTAACGCCCAGGATGCCGAAACCTACGTCCGCATTTGCCGGCCGCGGGACGGAGTGAAGGCTTATGAGGCTATCCTGCAGTTTGTGCGGTATTGTTGTTCCAAGGGGGTAAAAGTCATCTTGACGGCTGTGGAGTGGCCGGGTGTGGACCTGGAGGCCTGTGCCCGCATCGCCGGCGAGTTTAGGGCAGCCTTTCGTATCAGGCGCTTCCAGGGTTCTACGAATACGCGAGTGAAAAACTGGCCTTATCCATCCTGAAGCTTAGTGCTTATGGCCAAATGACAACGGCCTTCTAGGCAGCGCACGGCATTTCCCGTGCCACCTTCAAAATGCGGGACAGGACCAGGCAGACGAAAACGGCCAGAACGAACCGCCAGCCCAGGATGATAGCGAGGTTGGCGCCCAGAGCGGCGAAGAGCAGGGTATCCTCAACAATGCTGTGGCAGATGACCAGGAAAGTATTGCTCCCAGGTGACCTACAGGCCGTTGAGGGTTCCGCGCTTGAGGGTGTTGATGCCGAGCAAGGCAGTGTCCTTTCGATGGCGTTTAAAGTACAATTACACAGTAACATCCATCGCTTGGCGGTCGTGACAAGGCTCTATGAGTGCGGCCGGCCTTGCAAAGAGGGGGATGACATGCGGATCGGACTGACGGGGGCCCAGGGAGTGGGCAAAACCACACTGGCCCGTGCCTTGTCGACAAGACTGGGTTGGCCTCTGATCGAAGAGCAGGCCCGGGTTGTCTATCAGGATGAGGCATTTTCCCGGGACTGCGACTTAACGGGTAAGCCTAAAGAATCCAGCGCGTTCCAATGGCGCTGCCTCGAGGAGCAGATCCGCCTGGAGGACATGTTCGGCCATTTTATCGCCGACCGTACCGTCATTGACAACGCGGCCTACTGGATCCGTTGGCGGATGGCCCATTCGCCGAGCAGCGAAAGCCTCGCCTACTATAAGAAGTGCGAGGCGCAGGCCCGGCTTTACGATTTGATCATTTACGTGCCGCCCGAAATAGCTCTTGTCGCTAATGGATTCAGGAGCACCGACCGTGACTACCAACTGGAGATGGACTGGCTGATAAGCACGCTGATGCGCGGGCTTGTGACGCCTGAAAGGATCATCACCGTGTCCGGGACGGTCGAGCAACGGGTGGAAGCGGTGCTGGCGCACCTGGCGGGCCAACCTCAAAGCCTGTATGAAAACCATGGGGTCCTATACGACTGGAACTGGAAACTATAGAAAAACGCTGATGAGCCGCGGGGCGCAGTGAGGTACGCTGCCAAGGAACAAATTACCACCGCCGCATACATTGTAGTAACGCAGACATTGTTAAAAAGGACTCCGTGAATGATCAGGTGCATGACTTACAACATTCGTCACGCCGAGGGGATGGACGGGAGAATCTCGCTGTTGCGTATCGAGGAGGTCATTCGACAGGCCGAGGTGCATGTCGTCGCCCTTCAGGAAGTTGACAGAAACGTTGCCCGGTCCTGTTATGTGGACCAACCACGAACCCTGGCAGAGGCGCTCGGGATGCAGTCAGCCTTCGGGGCCAATGTCTGCTGGGACGGGGTCCAGCAGTACGGCAACGCCGTGTTGTCCAGGTTTCCCATCTCATACTGCATGAATTATCATCTGCCCGGGCGCGGAGAGCAAAGGGGACTGCTGGTCTGTTTGCTTGAAGGCCCGCGGGGGCCGCTGACGTTCGCGAGTGCCCATCTGGGCCTAAGCGCGGCGGACAGGCGGGCGCAGGTCGATGAAACCGTCGACATCCTTCAGCATTATCCCGCCCCGCTGGTTCTCGGCGGTGATTTCAACTGCCGCCGGGACGCGACCGAACTGACCCGGCTCTACGAATTTCTCCAGGATGCCGGCTCTGGCGACACTCCGCCGACCTTTCCCGCTAACGACCCTCAGGTGAAAATCGACTACATATTTACCTCGCCGGGTTTCAATGTGTTGGAGTTAAGGGTCATAGAAACGGAAGCATCCGACCATCTCCCGCTAATAGTTACCTTAGAGCTGTAACCGTAAGGAGGTGCTTTTGAGGGCTCTTGGTGTTGTAGATTCTTTCCCTGGCTCTAAGCTATAGGCTAATAAGACTCGTAGGCGCCAAAAACCGAAGGGATTTGCAGCGCAAACCCCTTCGACACCTAACAACTGACTACCGACTACCGACTACTGATCATGGGCAGCCGCAGAATTCTTTCGTAAGCTTATTCAGGGCGCGTTTTTCTATACGCGAAACGTAGCTCCTCGAAATGCCAAGTTTGCGCGCGATCTCCTGCTGGGTTCTCTTAACGCCGTCGATCAATCCGAACCGTAGGCAGATCACCTTTTTTTCCCGGCGGCTCAAGCCTTTCATCTTGTTATGTAGGCGCTCCTGCTCGAAAATGCTGGTGACCTTGTCTTCAACCATTTCCGCCGCCGTACCCAAGACATCGATCAGGGTGATTTCGTTACCGTCTTTGTCAACGCCGATCAACTCCTGGAGGGAGACTTCCGAGCGCGTTTTCTTAACCACTCTGAGGTGCATCAAGATCTCGTTCTCGCTTACGCCATGTTAAAACCTCCTCGTCAGCCACGCGTGCCAGGACGTCAACCGAACCGGGTCCCACGTTTACGGAAACGACCACCGCCGCGATGAGACAGCGTTTTTGCTCCAAGGACAGCCCTTTTAGGCCCCTTTCAAGGATCAGCCGGGCTTGCTCCCTCGCCCTTAAGGGGTCCTGCCGGTCAAACCAGCTCGCTCGAGCCTGCCATTCCATTTTCCGGCGCTGAAGAGCCTTGATCCTGGTGTCCAGCCTGGTCACGATTTCACGCCATTCACGGTCGGAGATGTGTCCCGCAGCAAAAGCCCGGCAGGCAGCGGCGCGGCGCTCTTCAATCAGTTTTTCCTCCTCGGCGGGAGCGGCATCTGCAGTGCCGAGCCCGTTATCCCCAGGCTTTTGGTTCAGCAGGTAGGCAAAGCACTCCGGGTTGTCAAGCCGGCCCTTTACCCAATCCCATATCGCCGCTTCGAGATCGTCGGCGCGTATCCGGGGACGCCCTTCGTGGGAACGGCTGCAAAGGTAATAAGGATAGCGCCTGTTTCCCGAATACACTTGCTGGCCCACGAGTTTGCTCCGGCAGGCGGCGCAGTGAAGGAGGCCGGCCAGCAGGTAAATCCTCCGGCGGCGTTTGCTCCAGGTCTGGATACCGGTTTTGATCCGAGCCTGGGCTTCTTCCCAGAGATCGTTAGGAACCAGCGGCGTTACGGAGATGGGAATCCATTCCTGTCTGTCGCGAAGGGATGGGCGCAAACGGTCGGCCGGCTTTTTAAATTTGTTCAAACCAAGATTCCTGCAGTTGTAACGGTTGGCCCAGAAGGTTCCGGTATAGACGGGGTTCATCAGGATCTGGCGTACGACTGCCCGGTGCCAGGATGGGGCAGCTTTTTTTGTCGGTATGCCCTGCTCGTTCAGCCGCGCGGCGATGGCGGAATAGCCCAGCTGCTGTTTCACAAAAAGGGAGAAGATCATCCGGACGACGGGCGCTTCCCGAGGATTGGGCACCAGCGTGGAGTTGGAACGGTCATAGTCGTAGCCGTAAGGCTGGTGGGCATGGGGCATTTTCCCCAGGCGTGCCTTCTGCAGCCTTCCAGCCATCGTCCGTTCCCTGATCTTTTCCTTTTCGTACTGGGCGATCGCTCCCCTTATGGCATAGAAAAGCTGGCCTTCCGGGGTGTTGCGCCACTCGAAATTCACGAACTCCAGCCTGGCGCCGGACCGGTCGATCTCCTCGGTGACGAGGAGCTGGTGGGCGACGTTCCTGGCGAATCGATCGGGATCGAGGACGACGACGAGATCGATTTCTTTGTTCCGTACAGCTTGTCTTAAAGCGTTCAGACCGGGCCGGTCAAGCAGGGCCCCGCTGACCCCCGGGTCCCGGTAGAAAACGATGCCGGTTGCTCCGAGTTCAAGGGCGCGCTCACGGCATTTTTCGGCCTGGAAATCGAGGCTGTACCCGTGCCTGGCCTGCTCCTCCGACGAGACGCGCAGATAGACAGCCGCCAGGAGCGCGCTATCGTGATCGCTTCTCACAATGGATCACCCCGTTGTCCGTCGCCGCTCCCGAAGCGGTTTTAACCAGCCATTTTGCGAGCTCTGACAGGGCTGAGATGTAAACGGCGCGTTCCTGGCGGGCATCCGCCAGGGGAACGATGCGGAGAACGAGCATCGCTGTCCTGCGGTTGCGGCTCACTCCAGCCACCCCCCTCGGTTATTTATCTATGGGTGGGGATGAAGCCCGCAGACTAGGACATTGATGCCAGGTCTGTATTCTATCTCCAGTTATTGGGGCATAGATAAGGAATGGGTGTTAGGCATTGGGTGTTAGGTATTGGGAAACAGAGGAGGCATCGGTTGCGCCGATGCGGATTTTACTGGGCACGCTGCAAGTGGCTTAGAGGGAGAAATCCGGACCCTTCGGGAGACTGTACGCGATAGATAAGCAGGGAGGGAAGCCCACATGATCGTGATGTACTATGCGGGCAAGAACAGGGGGTTCCGTCTGTGGCTGGCCGCGTGGCGGCGGATGCTCGAAAGACGGGAAACCGTCCTCATCCGCCGATGGATACACTGACCCGGCGTTTGAGCGCCGGGTCGGTGAGCGGTGAGACGCCGGAAGCGGCATAGTGAATACTAAATGCGTTTCTTGGGATCAAGGGATGCCTCCCGCACTTCGCCTTTCTCCAGGGAACCTTTTTGTATCAGCATCGACTGGCGGGCAAATTCGTCCATATCCAGCCGCGCCGGGGGGCTGTTGTTGATTTTTGTGCTGCGTTCCTTCGGGTCCTCCATCTGCTTCACCTCGTTCAGGACCTGTTAAAAATACCTCTCAGGCTGACAAAAGACAGCTATCAAACCTTTACTGAAAAGCTATTTCCCGTGAATCAGCGCGGGCAAACACCTGACGCAGGTCCAGATGCTTTTGCCGCCCTGGCGTATGGGGATCAGCGCCCTGTCGTGGTCGTCCGCCCCGCAAAATTCGCAGCGGATCCTGGGGTCCGCGGCGTGGCGGGCTTCCCGGTCGGCCATGTGCAGTTTGACCGCGTGTTCGTCAAAGGCGGGTGCCTCGCGTTCCTCAATGCTCAGAGCCCCGGTGGGGCATACCCCCAGGCAGTAACCGGCTCCGTCGCAGAGTTCCTCCCGGATCACCCTGGCCTTGCCATCGCGTATTTCAATAGCCCCTTCGGCGCAGGGGCTTACGCATCTGCCGCAGCCGTCGCACAATTCCTCGTCGATGCGTACGATTTTCCGTCGGACCAATCCTTATTACCTCCTCAAATTATTCTTTGCAGAGCGGGCGGGTTTCATCACGTTTTACATGCTGTCAGCAACAAGTCGTTTTCGATGCACCTCGCGGCATAAGTTGCCAGCCGTGCCCCCTTGGAGGGATTAAAGGTGTTGATGGCCTTAATCAAACCGATGGTCCCTATGGAGATAAGGTCGTCCAGGTCTTCGCCCGTATTGTCGTATTTCTTGATGATGTGGGCGACCAACCGCAAGTTGTGCTCGGTAAGGATGTTGCGGGCTTCTTCGTCCCCTTCGAGCAGCCGGGCCACGTATTTCTTTTCTTCATCAGGGCTTAAGGGTTGGGGGAAAGTATTGTTAGTGATGTAGGACAGCAGGAGCAATATCCCGTTGATGACCGAGATCACGCCAAGGCTGAGGATCGCGGATAGCATAGCACACCTCCCGAAATACGCTGTATAAAAATTATATTGAAGTTTTCGACAGCATGTGCTTGTCTTTTCGGTCTTTAATTTCGCTTTTCCCTTTAACGGCTTTGGCCAACCATGACCGGCAGAGAAGGAAACAAAGGGAATCTGCGCGAAAGGCTTAGGCAGTGCGATAATTGTTGCGGGAGTGAGGTCCGTTTGACCAAGGCGACTGCCGCCGTGCTCGCCGGGGGAAAATCGTCGCGGATGAAAACCGACAAGGCCCTGCTCGATTTCGGCGGCCAGACTATGATTCAGCATATCGTTAAGGAACTTAAGCCGTACTTCGACCGTATTCTGGTGGTAGCCAACGATGCCGCCCGATTCTGTAATCTCTCTCTTGAGGTGGTGCCGGACGTCATCCCCGGGTACGGTCCCCTGAGCGGCATCCACGCGGCGCTTTGCAGCGCGCCAACCCGCCTGACTTTTGTGGTCGCCTGCGACATGCCGTTCGTGAACGGCGCGCTGGCCCGGGAACTTGTCGAACTGACCGGGGATTTTGACTGTGCGGCGCCCATCGTCCACAACTATGTCGAGCCTCTCTACGCGGTTTATGCCCGAACGTGCATTAAGCCGATCGAGATGTGCATATCCGAGGGCCGCCTCAAGGTTATTGATTTGTTTTCGCGGGTACGGGTAAAGTATATCAAAGAAGCGGAACTGTCCGACGTCGACCTGACGCGGGTGTTTTTCAACATCAACCGCCCCCAGGACTGGGCGAACGCCAGGGCGATGGCCGGCAAGGATGAATACCGCCCCCGACGGGGGTTCGAAGGTCTCCCGCCCTTCATCTGTGTTACGGGGACGTCAGACTCCGGCAAGACCGTGCTGGTAACCGGACTGGTCGCCGAATTGCGGCGGCGCGGGCTGCGTATCGGCACGGTGAAACATGCGGCGCACCGCGCCGATTTTGCGGACGAGGGCCGGGATTCCTGGCGGCATTACCGTGCCGGAGCGGACGTCGCGGTGGTGTCGGCCCCCGAAAAACTGCTGCTGGCGCGGAGATTGGACCGCGAGTTGCCGCTGGAGGAAGTGCTGGCTTACTTCCAGGGGGTCGATCTCGTCGTCGTCGAGGGATACAAGCGCCTGCCTTATCCGAAGATCCTGCTGCACGCCGGGGACCCCGGACAGGTGGACAGATCCGGGCTGGTTGCCGTAGTGGGCCCGCCGGTCGAGGGTTACGGCGTTCCCAGTTTTGACGGTGACAACGTGAGCGGCCTGGCTGACGAGATATTACGCTACTTTGGCTTGGGCGAGGGTTATGTTAAAGAAGGTTAGTTTGCTTCAACATCTTTATCCCGACAGGTTTGTGCCTTCTCTCTTCGACATTGACGTTGAGGCTCTGAAAACCCGGGGCATCAAGGGGCTTATTTTCGACCTGGACAACACGATTGTCGAACGGGGTGCTTCGGAGTTCACGCCGGAGGTCATGCACTGGCTTGAACAGTTGCGTGAAAAGGGGTTCCGTATCGCCATCGTCTCCAACAACCGTACCAGAAGAGCCGTTTTGATGGCTGAAGAAGCAGGCATCCCGGCTGTTTTTAACGCTTCCAAGCCGCTGCGGCGCCCGTTTAAAAGGGCCCTCAAGATCCTCGGCACCAAGCCGCACGAAACGGCGGTCATCGGCGACCAGCTCTTTACCGATGTGTTCGGGGGCAACCGCCTGGGGATGTATACCATTCTGACGCACCCCATGCCGGGGCCCGAATTCATCGGTACCCGGTTGATCACGCGCAAGCTGGAAAGACTCTTCCTGCCGCGTATCTGGGAAAAGTACGGTTTTAACCCGCGGAGGTTTTCCAATGGTTGACGCCAGAACACGGGTCTGCGCCCTGTTCGGACACCCGGTAGGGCATTCCCTGTCCCCGGTCATGCAAAATACTGCTTTTCGTGTCGCCGGCATCAATGCTGTATACGTGGCGCTGGATGTTTCCCCCGGCGCGCTCCGGGACGCCTTGCAAGGCATGCGGGCGATGGGCTTCCTGGGCGCCAACGTCACCATTCCCCACAAGGAGGCGGCGATGGGCCTGGTCGACAGGCTCGACGGGGAGGCCGTGGCCGCGGGGGCGATCAACACCGTCGTCTTGCGCGATGGCGTGCTTGTCGGTTACAACACCGACGGTGAGGGGTTTTTACGGTCGCTCGGCGAGGCAGGCGTCGACCCGGCGGGGATGCAGGCCCTGATCATCGGGGCGGGCGGCGCCGCGAAGGCCGTGGCCCTGGCCCTGGCCCGCGCCGGCGTGCGGAGCATGGTGATCACCAACCGGACTGCCGGACGGGCGGAAGAACTGGCCGGCCTCGTGCGCTTGCACGGGGTACGGGCTGCCGTGCTCCCCTGGAAGGACGTCGAGGATGCCGGCGCTGCCGCGCGAAGGGCGTTCGGCGCTGCCGAGTTAATCATTCAAACTACGTCGCTGGGTATGGCCCCGAAAGCGGAGGCCGTCCCCCCGGTGCCGGCGGCCTGGTTCAGCCGGGGCCAGGTCGTGTGTGATCTGGTGTATAATCCTGTGTATACCGTCTTTCTGGAAAAAGCGCGGTCGGCCGGCGCCCGGGCGGTGCCCGGGCTCGGGATGCTGCTGCACCAGGGGGCGGCGTCTTTCGAGCTGTGGACCGGGGTAAGCGCGCCGCTGGAGGCCATGCGGTCGGCGCTGGAAGCGGAGATTGAAAAGAGGGGATTGGCGGGCAATGCCTGAGTTGCGGTACCTGACGGCCGGGGAATCCCACGGGCCGTGCCTTACGGCGGTGGTGGAAGGACTGCCGGCCGGTGTGCCGGTCACCGAAGACTATGTCAACTTGCAGCTGGCCCGCCGCCAGGGCGGCTACGGCAGGGGCAAGAGGATGAGTATCGAGTCGGACCGGGCCCGTTTTGTGGGCGGCGTGCGGGGAGGAGTTACCCTCGGTTCGCCCGTCGCCTTGCTGGTGGAGAACAGGGACTGGGTGAACTGGTCCGGCGTTATGGCGCCGGGACCGGAAGCCCGGCTGGACGAGAAAACAGTGACCAGGCCGCGGCCGGGTCACGCCGACCTGGGCGGCGCTCTGAAATACGGACACAGCGACATACGCAACGTCCTGGAGCGGGCCAGCGCGCGGGAGACGGCCTCCCGGGTCGCCGCGTGCACGCTGGGGCGGCGGCTGTTGGAAGAACTGGGCGTCGAGATTTTCGGGATGGTGCTGTCGGTCGGGCCGATCGAGGCCGCCGTGCCGGACCGCACCCTTGACGAGCTTAAAGCCCGCGTCGAAATCTCGCCCGTCATGTGTCCCGACCCGATTGCCTCGAGCCGCATCGTGGAGGCCATTGACCGGGCCCGCGACCAGGGGGATACCCTGGGCGGGATCTTTGAGATACGAGCGTTAGGCGTGGTGCCCGGACTGGGCAGCTACGTTCACTGGGACCGCAAACTCGACGGGCGCCTGGCGGCCGCCCTGATGAGCATCCAGGCCGTCAAGGCTGTTGAGATCGGTGCCGGGTTTGCGGCGGCCAGGAATTTTGGTTCGGCCGTACAGGACGAGATCTGTTACGACGCCTCCCGGGGTTTTTACCGGAGCAGCAACCGCGCCGGCGGGATCGAGGGCGGGGTGACCAACGGCGAACCCATCGTGGTCCGGGGAGCGATGAAGCCCATCCCGACCCTCGGGCAGCCCTTGCAAAGCGTTGATCTGAGGAGTAAGGAGACGGTGCGGGCGGCCTACGAACGTTCCGACGTCTGTGCCGTCCCCGCGGCCTGCGTTATCGCCGAAGCGGTGGTGGCCTGGGAGTTGGCCCGGACCTATCTCGAAAAGTTCGGCGGGGACACCCTGGACGACTTAAAACAGTCAGTGGCTGCTTACCTGGAGAGGATCAGGGAGGCGTAAGCTTCTTGAAAAACATTGTGCTAATCGGCTTCATGGCTACCGGGAAAAGCTCGGTGGGCCGCTGCCTTGCCCGGATGCTCCGGCGGGAGTTCGTCGATACCGACCGGGAAATCGAACGGCTGACGGGCAGGTCGGTGGTCCAGATTTTTGCCACCGAAGGGGAAAAGCGCTTTCGTTCGGAGGAGAAGCTGTTGTGCGCCAAACTGGCGCGCCGCCGTGACCTGGTGATCGCCACGGGCGGAGGCACGCTGTTGGATCCTGAAAACGTCAGGCAGCTTGGCGAAAACGGCGTGTTTATCCAACTGACGGCATCGGTGGACGACATCTGGGAGCGGGCGCGGCGCAAGGGCGACCGCCCCTTGCTGCACCGCGAAGGCCGGGCCCGGATCGTTGAACTTCTTGAAGCACGGGCGGGCCTTTATGACGTCGCCGAGTTTACGGTGGATACCGGGACCCGGTCAGTGGAAGCGACGGTCCGGGAGATCATCCGTTTTTTAAAGGAGAAAGGTTACCTTGATCAGACGGGTTGAAGTGGGCCTGGGGGACAGGAGTTATCCTATCTTGATAGGGGAAGGCCTTCTGGGGTCTCTCGGGATGGAGGTGCGCGCCCGCGTTCCCGGCGAAAGGGTCATGGTCGTATCCAATCCGACGGTAAGGACCCTCTACGGAAAGCGGGCCGAGGAGAGCCTGGCTGGGGCGGGGCTCACCGTTGTCTGGGCCGAGATGCCCGACGGGGAGGAATACAAGAGCCTGGCCACGGCCGAAAAGCTCTACGACTTGGCCTACACCCTTGAACTGGACCGACAGTGCCCCGTGGTGGCCTTGGGCGGCGGCGTGGTGGGGGACCTGGCCGGATTCGTGGCCGCCACCTACTTGCGGGGCGTGCCCTTCATCCAGGTGCCCACCACGTTATTGGCCCAGGTGGACTCCAGCGTGGGGGGTAAGGTGGCCGTCAACCACCCCAAAGGTAAGAACATCATCGGCGCTTTTTACCAGCCCCGGCTGGTCCTAGCCGACCTGGACGTGCTGAAGACCCTGGATCCCCGGGAGGTGCGGGCCGGCCTGGCCGAAGTAATCAAATACGGCGTCATTGCCGACGGGACCTTTTTTGCCTGGCTGGAGGAAAACCTGGAGCGCCTGCTGGTTCTGGAGATCGAACCTCTGGTCCATGCCGTGGCCGTATCTTGCCGCATTAAAGCCCGGGTGGTGCAGGAAGACGAAACCGAACTGGGCCGCCGGGCCATCCTGAACTTCGGCCACACCCTCGGCCACGCCGTGGAGGCTCTTACCGGATACACTGCGTACCGCCACGGGGAGGCAGTGGCCATAGGGATGGTCGCCGCGGCCAGGCTGGCGGTGGCCCTGGGAATGCTGCCGGAGGGAGAGGCTGCCCGTGTGCGTGACCTAATCCAGCGGGCCGGACTTCCGGTAGAGACACCGCCGGAACTTTCTACCGGCGACCTGCTGGCCTCCATATACCGGGACAAAAAGGTACTGGCCGGGCGGCTCACCTTTGTCCTGCCGGTGGAAATAGGCCGGGTGGAGATTGTCCGGGACATCCCGGAAGAAGTGGTGGAGCGGGTGGTGGAAGCTCTTGCCGGTTGCCGGGGTGCCTGTTGACCTCTCACGAGCGGCCGCGCACATACTGCCGTGAAAGATGGATGCCAACAATGAACTTTTCCGGCCGGTTCGATGCTTTAACATATCAATAGATTATAATGAAGTTCGATAAGGATTATAACGAAGTTCGACCGGGTTTTGCAGGTGAAAGAAGGAGGGGACTTTGTTTTGATATTTAGTTATCTATTTTCCTTTCTCCTCGGCCTCTGTATCGGCAGTTTTTTAAACGTATGTATATATCGACTTCCCAGGGGGTTCTCGCTGGTCACACCACCATCTCATTGCCCTTCCTGTTCCGTGCACCTAAAACCCCTGGATTTATTTCCCGTGGTGAGCTTTTTTTGGTTGAGGGGTAAATGCCGTTACTGCGGTGCAAGGATTTCTCCCCGCTATCCGCTCATTGAATTGTTGACCGGTGCTGGCTTTTTTCTAATTACCTGGAAATATGGTCTGACCGTACATAGTGTCGGATTGCTGCTTTTGTATGCCGTTCTTATGGTGGCCACCTTTATTGATCTCGATCACCGCATCATTCCCGACCTACTTATCGTCTTTGCTCTAACTGCCGGCATACCTTTGGCCGTCCTCCAGGGTCCGGAGGTTCTCAAAGACGGCCTTTTTGGTTCCGTGCTGGGGGGCGGGGCATTGTTGATCGTGGCCCTGCTTTCGCGGGGCGGCATGGGCGGTGGGGACGTGAAGCTAGCCTTTGTGATCGGATGGTATCTGGGCTGGCAGAAGGCTGTATTGGCCCTGGCGCTGGCCTTTGTTCTGGGTGCTGCGCTGGGCGTTCTTTGGGCGCTAAGGACAAAGAAAAACCTTAAAACGGCCATTCCTTTCGGCCCATTTCTTTCATTGGGGGCCATGCTGGCCGTGTTGACAGGAGATAAGCTTATTTCCGGGTATCTAAACCTGTGGGGTAGTTAAAAATGGTCGCTGTTTACACCAAGAAGCGCCTGGGAGACCTGCTCCTGCAGGCCAGATTGATCACCTCCGAGCAGTTGAGCCAGGCGCTGCAATCGCAAAAACAAACCGGGGAACGCCTGGGTAAGGTTTTGATTAACCTGGGGCTGGTTACGGAACAGGACATTTTGAATACTCTGGAAATGCAACTGGGTATTCCCCAGGTTACACTAATGGACAAAGTTGATCCTGATCTGATCAAATCTCTCCCTGAGGCCGTTTTGCGCCGGCATAAGGTGGTGCCCATAAAAAAAGAGGGCCGGCGGATGATTGTGGCCATGTCCGACCCTTTAAACCTGGTCGCCCTGGATGACATCCGCCTGGCCAGTGGTTGTGAAGTGGAACCGGTACTGGCCCGGGAAGAAGAGATTGATGCCGTACTGCAAAAAGTTTTCGGCCTTTCCTTTGTCGAACAGGCTTTTGGGCAGGCTGCAGGCCAGCCGGAACCGGAAATCCAAACCCTGACCCTGGGCACTGGAGATGAGGTGCCTGCGGAAGAGGCGCCGGTGGTACGGCTGGTCAACACAGCGATTGTTCAGGCAGTTATGGAGAAGGCCAGCGACATTCACTTGGAGCCCCAGGAAGACCGGGTGCTGGTGCGTTACCGGGTGGATGGGTTGTTGAGGGAAGCCCTTACTCTGCCCCGGCACATCCGCTCCTCCATGACCACCAGGATTAAAATCCTGGCCGGCCTGGATATTGCCGAAAAGCGCCTCCCCCAGGACGGTCGGTTTCAGGCCAAGTACGGAGAACAGGAAATAGACATAAGAGTGTCTACTTTGCCTACGGTTCACGGGGAAAAAGTAGTCTTGCGTTTGCTGCTTAAAAGCGGGCGGATCCTGCCCGTTGACCAGCTGGGATTTCACCGTTACAACCTGGATCGTTTTACAGAGATAATCCGTCACACTTCCGGCATGATCCTGGTGACCGGACCCACCGGCAGCGGCAAGACGACCACCCTCTATGCAGTGCTGGCCCAGTTAAATTCCCCGGAACGCAACATTATTACCATTGAAGACCCGGTAGAATACGTTTTGAGAGGAATCAACCAGACGCAAATTAACGTCAAGGCCGGCCTGACCTTTGCCGCCGGCCTGCGTTCCATCCTCCGCCAGGATCCCGACATCATCATGATCGGTGAAATACGGGATGGGGAGACAGCGCAAATTGCGGTTAGGGCGGCCACCACCGGCCACCTGGTGCTCAGCAGCCTGCATACCAACGACGCCGCGGGTGCCCTGACCCGCCTCATTGATATGGGGGTGGAGCCCTTTTTGGTCGCCTCCTCGGTGGTGGGCGTGGTTTCGCAGCGCCTGGTGCGCCTGCTCTGTCCCCGCTGCAGGGAGCCCTACCAGCTTCCGGACGATGCGCCGGAAAGAATTTTTATGGGCCTGGCGCCGGATGAACCGGTAACTCTTTACCGCCCTGCGGGCTGCCAGTACTGTAATAATGTCGGCTACCGGGGCCGGACAAGCATTCAGGAGGTGCTGCCGGTGACCCGGACCGTCAGGGAACTGGTAAACAGGAAAATTTCCGCTGATGCCATTAAAGAAAAGGCGGTGACCGAGGGAATGGTTACCTTAAAAGAAGACGGGATCCAGAAAGCCCGGCAGGGGATCACCTCCATATCGGAGGTAATGCGCGTGGCCTACGACGAGTGGTGATGGTTCCCCGGGAGAAAAGGAGTGTGTGAGCTCGAATGCACGTCGATGATATTTTGAAGTTGGCTTTCCAGGTCAAGGCTTCCGACGTTCACCTCACCGTCGGCCGTCCTCCCGTTTTTCGGGTGCACGGGAAACTGCTGGCCGCCGACGAGCTGGGCGCCCGGGTCGATCCGGGGGTGGAAGATCTGCCCGTTCTCACTGCCGGGGACACTGAGAGTCTGGCCCGGCAGCTGATGCCCGACCGGCAGTTCCAGCAATTCATACAGGTAGGCGAGTACGACTTTCCCTATGCCATTCCGGAGGTGGGCCGCTTCCGCGTAAACGCCTTCAAACAGCGCGGCACGGTGGCCCTGGCCGTCCGCCTCATCCCGGAGCGCGTCCCCGGCCTTGCGGAGCTCGGCTTGCCCGAAGTAGTGGCCCAACTGGCCAGGCGGCCCCGGGGGCTGGTGCTGGTCACCGGCCCTACGGGCAGCGGCAAGTCCACCACCCTGGCGGCCATGATCGACCTCATCAACAGCGAGCAGCGCCTGCACATCATTACCCTGGAGGACCCCATCGAATACATCCACCGGCACAAGAAGAGCCTGGTGAACCAGCGGGAGATCAGCCGCGATTCCCGTTCCTTTGCCGCCGCCCTGCGGGCGGCCATGCGGGAAGACCCCGACGTTATCCTGGTGGGCGAGATGCGGGACCTGGAAACCATCGCCACGGCCATCACCGCCGCGGAGACGGGACACCTGGTGCTGGCCACCCTGCACACTACCAGCGCGGCCCAGACCATCGACCGGATCATCGACGTTTTTCCCCCGCACCAGCAGCAGCAGGTCCGTCTGCAGCTGGCCAACGCTCTGGAAGGAGTGATTGCCCAGCAGCTTTTGCCCCGGCATGACCGGCCCGGGAGGGTGGCGGCCCTGGAAATCCTGGTGGCCACGCCGGCCATTCGCAACCTGATCCGGGAAGGGAAGACCCACCAGATAGTCTCCCAGTTGCAGACCGGGGCCAGGTACGGCATGCAGACCCTGGATATGGCTTTAAGAAACCTCGTTCGCGCAGGGGTGATCAGCAGGGAGGAGGCCCTGACCCGGGCGGCCGATGTCGAAAATTTGTTTAAAATGCTTTAAACTAACTGGCTTGGTTATTGACTGGCAGAAATGGCTCATATAAGATGATTTCAGGAAGAGTGCGGCAAAGCGAAAAGGGCAAACCTGTCGAAAGGCAGGGGCGCAAAGCTGCGGGCCTAAAGCGGCATTGCCGTCAGGGCGGTCGGGTTGCCGAACTTTCTGACACATACTTCCAAGCAGTCCGGCTTGGATTTTTTATTCCCGGGAGGTGGTGGAGGAAGCTTTGCCTGTCTATGCCTATCGCGCCCGGGATGCAACCGGTAGAGTGGTAAGCGGCCGGATAGAGGCGGCCGGCATAAAAGAAGCGGCCAGGATGCTGCAGAACCAGCAGCTGCACCCCGTGCGGATCGGGGCGGTGCAGGCGCAGGTCAAACTGCTGCCGCGGCTAGTATCATTCCGGCGCGGGGTCAGCTTGAGGGAATTGGCCCTTTTCTGCCGCCAGCTTTCCACCCTGGTCAGCGCCGGCGTGCCTCTGGTGGGGGCCATGCGCATTCTGGAGTTGCAGGTGGAGGGCCGGGTGCTCAAAGAGGTGGTGCGCGGGGTGACCGCCCGCCTGGAGCAGGGTCACGCCCTGGCCGAGTCCTTCGGCGCCTATCCGTGGGTTTTCCCCGAGATCTTCATCAGCATGGTACAGGCCGGGGAAGTGGGCGGCGTGCTGGACGAGGTGCTGGAGAGCCTGGCCGGCCATTTTGAAAGAGAACACGAGGTGAGGGAAAAGGTAAAGTCGGCCCTCACTTACCCCACCATGGTCCTGGGTTTTGCAGTGGTTATCCTCACCTTCGTGCTCATTTTCGTGCTGCCCCCCATCATCAATACCATCCAGAACTTGGGCGTACCCCTGCCCCTGCCAACCCGGGTGGTGATGGGAGTCAGCCATTTAGTAGGACATTACTGGTACCTTCTTCCGCTGTTTCCACTGGCGGCGGTTTTCGGCTTTCAGCGCCTGCGGGTCTCGCCCCGGGGCAGGGAGGTCTGGGACCGGCTGATCTTGAGAATGCCCATTTTCGGCCCGGTGCTGAAAAAAATCATCATTGCCCGCTTCGCCCGCACCCTCGGCACCTTGCTGAGGGGCGGGGTGCCTATCATCCAGGCCCTGGAAGTGGTGAAAAAAACCGTCGGCAACCGGGTGGTAGCGGCCGGCATCGCCGGGGCGCAGGAGAGCGTGCGGGAAGGGCAGGGCTTGGCCGGCCCCCTGGAAGAAAGCGGTATCTTTCCTCCGCTGGTGATCCGTATGGTCGCCGTGGGGGAGGAAACCGGCAGCCTGGACGCGCTTTTAAACCGTATCGGTGCCTTTTACGACCAGGAAGTGAACATCACCGTGGGCCGCCTCTCCAGTGCGCTGGAGCCGGTACTGATTGTCTTCCTGGGCGGTATAGTGGGGTTCATCGTCCTCTCGGTGCTCTTGCCCATGTTCACCAGCATGATGCAGGGGCTGGGGAAGTAGGGCAGGCGGGTTTGGAGGTAAGCTTCCATAATCTGGCCGGCGCCGTTCTAAAGCGCCGGCCATCCATGCGCGGAGAGGAGGGATGGAAGAGTAATCTTTTTAGATTCCGGCATTTAAAGTGCGGCGTGAGTTTAACGGACGTCAATTGTCCAGTTGGTCAACCTGTTTCTAGTTAAAAAATAATACTTTAACGGGAGGAGAAAACCATGTATAAAAAATTGAAGGACAACCGCGGCTTCACCCTGGTGGAGCTCCTGGTGGTCATCGCCATCATCGGCATCCTGGCCGCCATCATCGCCCCCAACGCCTTCAAGGCCATTGAAAAGGGCAAGGTGGCGGCAGCGGAAGCGGATTATAAGGCAATTAAGGCGGCGGCGCTGAATTACTACACCGATACTGGCACATGGCCAGCAAACGAAGCAGCTAACACGGGATTTGTGGTAACCGATAACGTAACTGGCTGGAACGGCCCCTACTTGGAGCGCTGGCCGAGCAAGAACCCGTGGGGTGGGACTTATACCTACAAGAAAGGTGACAGCGGGAGCACATTGCTATGGGGTAACCCCGCCAGGTGGCTTGAGCTGACCTCGGTGCCGGATGCATCTTTCTCAAGACTACAGGCGGACTTAGGGACTGATGTGGTTAAAAAGAATAGCGATGGCACAGTCTGCATCCTGATTTCGAAAGAACAGTAAAGAACGGTAAGGTAGTCGAAAATTACCGCCGCCGGGTCTGCTTAACATTGCTGCCGGCGCCTCTGGCCCCGGCAGCATCGGTCCCGGCGAGGGGGGGTGCCCTGTTTCGGCGGGGGTGGAGTAGATAAGGATGTGAGCCATTGATGTTTGGTTTGCCGAACCTGCGCCGCGACCGGCGTGGCTTCACCCTGGTGAAGCTGCTGGTGGTCATCGAACCTTTAAATCCGCCTGCAATGCTTCATGTAGACGAGGAATGATTATAATTATGCGTCTATTTTCCAGACATGACCGCGCCTTCACTCTGATCGAGGTTTTGGCGGCCGCCGCTATTTTAGTGCTGGTGACGGCCACTGCCGTAAATCTGCTGGTCTCGGGTAAAATGGCGGCCAGGTCGGCCTGGGAGGAAACGGTGGCCGTCAACGCGGGCCAGGCCGTGATGGAGGAGCTGCTGGCCGGCTCCCTTGCCGGCGGCGAAAGGCAGGATGAACCGCGGCCTTTTCCCGGCGCGTCCGGTTATACTTACACGTATTCGGTAGAGACCTATCAGCCGGATGAGCAGCTGGTTCAGGTACGGGTCACCGTCCACTACCGGCAGGGGCAGGAGCGCCAGCTCGAAGTGGTGACGCTGAAGCGTAAGGGATGACGGGTGGCGCAAATTTGATGAGTTGGCGGGACGAAGCCTGATGGGACCGATTAAAAAAGTTGCAGTGCGCAGAGCAGTTAGCGATAATAGCGTGGGTATAATCGCTAAAGGACCCGGGCGATCAAAATATGGTACGGCTGATACACCGGCCCCCGGGCGGCGGTCTGCCCTGCCGGGGCTGGCGCTTGACCGCCGGGGCCTGACGCTGATCGAAGTTCTGGTGACGGCCGTCCTTTTGTCTTTAATCCTGGGGACGGCCTATTTCGTTGTCGACAGCTCAATGCTCAACTGGAAGAAGGGCGACGAGCAGGTTGACGTGCAGCAGAATCTGCGGCTGGCCATGGACCGGCTGACCCGGGAACTGCGCGCAAGCGCCGGGGTAGTGGAAATACCCCCCAATTCATACATCGTTTTTATGAGCCCTGACTTTATGAGCCCTGACAATAAAAGATACATCAAGTATTATCTTTCGGGAAACGAGATCAAGCGGGCTACCAGCAATGATAATGTCTACTGGTACGGGAATAATCCCGTGGCCGGGCGGATCCAGGCGGTATCGTTCCAGAGAGTTTACGGTAGGCCGGCCACGGTGGAGGTAAAGCTCACCGGCACCAACGGTTTTGTTTTAACTTCCAGGGTGACCGTGCGGATGATGCGCGAACAAAGTTAATTTCCCCGGAACAAATATTCCATATGAAGGTGAATTTAAGAGGAGCGATCTGCATTGACCGGCGAGCGTAAAGGAATATTCAAGAGCAGACAGGTACGCCGGAAGCTCCTTGGTTTTTTGCAAAACACCCATGTTGGAACGCAAAAAGGCGCGGCCCTGGTCACGGTGGTCCTGCTCACCCTCGTGCTCCTGGTCTTTGCCGGTTCCCTGGTCCAGCTGGCCGCAGTGGACAAGAGGGTGGCTGCCAGCCAGGTGGCCATGACCCAGGCTCTTTATTTGGCCGAGGCGGGGGCGGAAATGACGGTCGCCCGTCTGGCCGTGGATTTTGGCGCTGTACCGCCGTCCACGCCGATCGTGCTGGGGAACGGCCAGATCGCAAAAATTACCGTGAGCCCGGTGGATGCCACCACCAAAGAGATCCTGGCCGAGGGGCGGGCGGGTAACGCCCGCAAAGCGCTTAAAGTACGGGTGCAGCGCACGGCAGCTCCCGTTTTGCAAAACGCCGTCTGCAGCGGTAATAATCTCGGCCTCAGCAGCAGCGTGTCCATTACCGGCAATTTATTGGTCAATGGCGACCTGGATGTTAAATCCGGCGTCAGCATTGCGGATGCCGGCAGGCTGGTGGTTAAAGGCAATTTAACCAATAGGAGCGGCACTAATAAGAGCAACAAGAAAAACGAAGGGATTAACATTGCCCCCGGGGGCAGCCTCCTGGTGGGCGGCGACCTGGACAATAGGCACGGGCGGATCGAGACCCCGGGCTACCTGCAGGCCGACGGCAGTATCGATAACTCTTCAGGTACCGTGGTTTTCTCCCCCGGCGGAACCTACTACACCCCTTCCACAGAATACCCGGCGGGCACGTTTATCATTCAAGATGACGGGCAGGTACCCCGGCTCGACAGCCCGCGGGAAAATATCGCTGCCCTGGTTGAGCCGGCGGCCCGTTTGAACCCGGCGGGGAAAGTGGCCGCCTATCAAAGCTATCCCCGCTTGGACGTAACGGAGCGGGGAAACCGGTACGAGAGTAATCTCACCGGCAGGGCTGCCGGAACTTATTACTTTGATACCGGTGGAAACGAACTCCGGCTTGAAGGTGAATACAGCGGGGAATGGGTTATTGCCGTTAAGGGGGACGTGGAGATCAGCGGTAATTTGCTGCCGGCAAATGCAAGCCAGGACGTTCTGGTTTTGCTGGTGGACGGTACGGTTAGCGTACACAGGAACGAAGACATCAGCGCTGTTATATATGCGGGCCGGTTTGAGGCCGGCGGGGGCAGCACAGTTAGGGGGACGGTGGCTGCGCAGTCTTTTGATGTCAGTGGTGACGCAAGCCTGATCCAGGATGATGACCTGATCCGGAACGCTGTTCAAATTTCAACACTGCCGCCAGACATGTTTAGCGTAAAAATAATCTCCTGGCGGGAGGAATACGACGTGTTTTAAGGCAGGACTTTACCATTATAACTAGAAAAAAATATACATGTTTCGCCAAATTTTGCTCCGAAAAATCATGTGCCCTCCCGGGGGTTTCACCTTGCTGGAGGTCCTCATTTCTACAGCCATCAGCGCCGTTTTGCTTTTAACTCGACTTTGACGCCTTGCCATACGGGAACCCAGCAAAATCAGGGCTTCACAGAC